>JAEYVS010000256.1 GCA_023429265.1 Bacteroidota bacterium
TCCAATTTACCGTGTAAATCTGACATTTTATTTTCCTTTAATGTTATTATGTGAAATTTAAATTAAAATAAAGAATAGAGAATATAAACCCAAATAAATTTTTCTGCGTTTGTTGTATGTTTTAAGCATTTCCCGGAGAAAAGTTCCATCCTGTATGGACGAGTAATTTTATGGATATTTTTATGTAAAAACATTATTATTAGTACAATTCCATATACTTATACACACTTTAATAAGCAAACTTACAACTAACAAAGGGGAACCAATGAGAGCAATTACTACCTCATTTTTGGCATTATTTTTATTTTTATCAATATCCGCACATTCACAGAGCCTAAAGCCGGAAGAAATATTCGATTTGTATAATAAATCCGTTGTTGTAGTGTATCCATTTGATTTTAACGGTGAATCAATGGGCCAGGGCAGCGGTGTCATCCTGAAAGACAAAGGAATGATGATAACAAATTTCCACGTCTTCGCGGGCGCTGAAAAAATGATAATTGTACACGGAGAAGATACAATAAGCTATGACGGCATTGTGGGAGTGGATGTAGATAAAGACATTTTGATAGCAATGGTCAGCGGATATGAGTGTGAGAATATTCCGCTTGGGAACAGTGACAATGTAAAGATCGGCGAAGAGATATACGCCTTCGGCAGCCCAATGGGACTGGAAAATTCCATTACAAAAGGAATAGTCAGCGGATACAGAGAGAAACTTGGTGAAGAAAAGGGCACATTCATCCAGATCGATGCTGCACTTGCTCCGGGCAGCAGTGGCGGCGCAGTCTTTAATTCAAGAGGTGAATTGATTGGTATTACGTCCAGTGGGTACAAAGGAAGCAACCTTAACTTTGCCATTCCCATCAATATTGTAATGACCACCGATATGGGAAATTATTCCGACCAGAAAAAACTTCAGGCTCTGAATTACTTTTACCAGGGAAAGAACCTGTATGAAGAAGGTGAGAATACAAAAGCTGCCGATTACTTTACTAAGTATCTTGATATCTTTCCAAATGATCACAAAGCATATAACTACAGGGGATTGACAAATTTTGCCTCCAAAAAATTCAAAGATGCCATCAAGGATTTTAATAAATCGATCTCCATAAACAGAGCTTATGCTCCTGCATATAATAATCGCGGCGAAACATATTCTAAAATGGAAGATTATGAAAAAGCCATAAAGGATTTTTCAACTGTCATAAAACTTTTCCCTGATAATATGCAGGCTTACTTTTCACGTGGAATGGTAAGAATAAAAGAAGGTGACAACGACGATGCTGTCGATGACTTTAAAAAAGTGGTAAAAGAAAACCCGGATAATGCGGAAGCGTACGTAAATATGGGAATAGCGCATTACAATGAAAAAGATTATGAAAAAGCGATCACTGCGTGGAAAAAAGCTATCAAAATAAAACCCGAACTTCAGCCGCAGTTACAGGACATAATGAACCTCGCTGACGTTATGTGGCAATATAATCTAAAGTAGTCCCTATATAAAAGAAAAGCGGCAGAGAGGGGTCGCTCTGCCGTTATAGGGGTCATATCGGAGTGAAAAAATTGGGGTTTAAACTTCTTATGTGTGTTCAACTAACTTTTTTGTCAACCAACTGTAATTAATAATGGCAATCAATGTGCCATAAACTCACATAGTTGTTTTTTAATAACTTAATTAATTTGGGCAATTTTTGACTTAGGTATTGGGGCGTTTTTAAGGACAACTTAGGGGCAAAAATGGGAAACGGAAGAATTCTCTCAGGTATTTAACGTGAATAAATTCTTATCCCAATTGGGAAAATTTATTTTTATTTCATTTTGAATCCACAATCCTGCAAAACCCGTTATATCATCATGATGGACATAGAAAACTGAAGAAAAATCTTTTGTTGTCCAAAATCTTTCAAAAGGATCTATATAGAAACTGTCTATAAAACATTCAACATCCATTTCATAAGATACTCCATAATCCATTCCCCATCTAAATTCATAAAGAAGGTCAATCTTATTATCTACTAAAATACTTTTTAACTTTGATAAATTTCCAGAATCACGGAAAAATTCGCTGTTAAAATTTAAAAGATCTTTCTCAAAGTCCAGATCAAATACCGGAAACCATCCCTCATCTTTTCCCGACCAGTAATTCAAAAGATTCTTTTTAATTGAATCAAGTTCTTCCTCTCTTAGCATTCGTCTGTAATAGAGAGGTTCGGTATTTTCAACATTCTCTGGAGTTAGGGACATAATAAATTCTTTGAATCGATGTCTATACTTGTTTACCTCAATTTCTTGTCCGGAATGTTTCATATGAAAAGTACTCTCATTATCAGTTATCTCAGACATATAAATAATGTCCTTTTTGAAAGATTCGAAAAATTTATAATCTTTAGGTCTCAGCAATTCTATACCCATCAATATAGCTTCATAGACTTGAAAATAATAGAAATCCGCTTCTTTGTCCCATTCATGATTTTTAATAATATTTATGCAATGTCTTCTGGCTGCAGTGTGTAGATTGAGTAATTTTTTATCCATTATTTCCCCTTCAGCTTCATCAATATATTCAGCGCTTCCACCGGGGTAATATTATTTACATCTACCTCATCCAGCATCGTTTTTAGCTCATCTGCCTTCTCATCCTTCTTTTCGACCTCAAACAAACTTACCTGGAGCTGGTCTTTCTTCTTGCGGGCAGATTCTTTGTCTTCGAGGGAACTAAGTATCTCCTTAGCTCTCTTCGTAACTCCATCCGGCAGTCCCGCCATCTGAGCTACCTGTATACCATAGCTGTGATCCGCTGTACCTTCATTGATCTTCCTGAGAAAGATCACCTTATCATCATACTCCCTTACTTCCACCCTGTAATTTTTTATCCGCGGATAAAGCGTAGCCAACGCATTGAGTTCATGATAATGTGTCGCGAAAAGTGTCTTCGCGCGGACATTGGGATTTTCATGCAGATACTCTGTCATGGCCCATGCAATCGAAATACCGTCGTAGGTACTTGTTCCCCGCCCTATCTCATCCAGAAGAATTAGGCTTTTTGGCGTGGCGTTATTCAGGATATTCGCCGCCTCGTGCATTTCGACCAGGAAGGTACTTTCACCTTTTGCGATATTATCAGATGCTCCCACGCGGGTGAATATCTTATCCACAATGCCAATACTCGCCTCCGCGGCAGGAACAAAGCAACCTATCTGCGCAAGAAGCACAATTAAACCTACCTGCCTGAGATAGCTTGATTTACCGCTCATATTAGGACCTGTGATGATAATTACCTGGTTATTAATTGTATCGAGGCTTGTGTCATTCGCAATGAACTTCTCTCCCGCCGGCAGCAGTCTCTCGATCACGGGATGCCGCCCTTCTACAATAGTTATCTTATCGGATTCATTTATATTCGGACGAGTGTATCTGTAAAGATCCGCGACATGCGCAAAACTTAGCAGGGTATCGAGTGTCGCAATTACTGATGCATTTTTTTGAATTTCATCGGTGTAGCGTAATATAAAGACTCTAAGGTCATTGAATATCTTGCCTTCGATTATATTAATCTTTTCCTCAGCATTAAGGATTTTATCTTCGTATTCCTTCAGCTCCTGGGTTATGTATCTCTCATTATTTACCAGGGTCTGCTTGCGTATGTAGTCCTGCGGAACTTTATCCTTATGCAGATGCGTGATCTCGATGTAATATCCGAAGACTTTATTAAAGGAAACTTTAAGTGTATTAATCCCTGTGCGTTTGCGTTCACGGCTCTGAAAATTCTCCATCCAGGTTTT
>JAEYVS010000098.1 GCA_023429265.1 Bacteroidota bacterium
CCTGGCTGGAGTTTCCGGGGCGGACAACAATCCTTGAAGTATATGAAAGTGTGGGTAAGCCGTTTGTATAGTTTGTCCAGGTATCGCCGCCATTAGTGGATTTAAGTAATCCTCTGCCATAATATGACGCACCGCTGTATGTTGCCTCACCTGTTCCGTAATAAATTATATTGGTATTATTCGGGTCGATAGTGAGCGAACCGGAGGAGAGAGAAACTTCATTAAATGTTTTTGAGACCCAGGTATTACCACCATTAGTGGATTTCCAGACACCCCCGAATGCTGCTCCAAGGTATACAGTATTTGGATTTACAGGGTCTATTACGATTGTCGTAATCCTTGAAGAGATATTGCCATAATCAAAATAAGCTCCTGAGGTGGGTCCCAGGGTCACCCAGGTATTGGTATTGTCATTATAGAAGCCCTGTGATTGTCTTAGCTGCTCTCTTTGTTCATAAGCGTTTTTATATGCATTTTCCGGGATAAAATTATTAGGAAACATCCTTTGTTCATAAAACCATCTTTCTCTGTTAAAAGAATTTCTTTTTGAAGTACTTTCCGGTGCCTCATCATATGGATTGTTTGGTATATCGAGGTCTTGAGCAAATGAAACTGCAACAAATAACAGTAAAATTGGAATTGATAATAGTTTCTGCATAATTTAGTTTGATGTAATTAAATGAAATTTTATCCCAACAACATCTGTTAAGTTATTTTGAATAAAAATTAGAGTAAATGTAATAATGAGAACACTTTATAAGGTTTTTTTAGTAATAATTATCACAGGGTTAGCATTTTCCTTTAAGGGATTTGAATCCCCGGTAAGCTCAAAAATAAGTTATACACTTAACAGGGCTTTAAATATTATTCCTGAGTCTGAAAAAATTCTAGTCTGGGTGGATTTTAAGGACAAGGGTAGTGACGTTTCTTTAATCTCCCATCCGGATATGCTTCTTACGGAAAAGTCTATTGAGAGAAGAGGAAAAGTCAGGAATTCATCCAAATTGGCGGATATCACAGACCTGCCTGTAAATCCTGAATACATCGATGTAGTAACATCGCATGGGCTTGAGATAAGGAATGTTTCCAAATGGTTTAACAGTGTGTCCTGTTATGCTACAAAAAGCCAGATAGAATCCTTAACGGGTGAATCTTGTATTAAGAAGATAGAGATTGTTGCCAGGTTCAAGAAAAGCAGCACAAGTAAAGAGCTAATAATAGAGGATAATATATCAACGAAAAAATCTGTATCAAATACTCAAAATGATAATTCGTCAATTTTAAATTACGGAGCATCATTTACACAGGCTGATTTGATAAATGTACCAATGGCTCACGATAGCGGTTATACCGGTAAAAATGTACTGATAGCGGTATTTGATTCGGGCTTTGATAATTTAGGACATCCATGCTATGACTCAATCAGGGCAAGGGGACTCAGGACGCGTGATTTTGTTAACGGAGATACAAGTGTAGCTAACGATCCCGGACAGATGGGAAATGGCAGCCACGGGACGAGGTGTTTATCATTGGTTGTTGGGTATGATCCCGGAGAGCTTATAGCCCCTGCATTTGATTCAAGAGTAATTCTTGCCAAAACTGAAAATACGGAAAGTGAAACACCTCTTGAGGAGGATAACTGGATAGCAGCAGCCGAATGGGCAGACAGCCTTGGCGCGGATATAATATCAGCATCACTCACATACAAAGAGATGGATCCGGGTTCCCCATATTCATATGATTATACGTGGATGAATGGAGACAGCTGCAGGATCACCATTGCGGCAGACCTGGCTGTTAATAAAGGAATTATTGTAGTGAATTCCGCCGGTAACAGCGGTTTTGATAATGTAAATACACTGGGAGCTCCTGCAGACGGCGATAGTGTTTTTGCCATAGGTTCTATAGATGATAACGGGCAAAGGTCCAGCTTTTCATCTGTTGGTCCCACCATTGATGGCAGGCATAAGCCTGATTTTATGGCAATGGGAAGAGGAAATCTTACGGCAGCATCCGGTTCGGGGAATACCGGTTACACTTCTTTTGGCAGCGGAACATCTTTTTCGTGTCCAATGGTGGCTGGTGTAGTTGCAATGATACTTCAAGCTAATCCAACTCTTACGCCAATGCAGGTTAGGGATATACTAAGGCAGACCTCTTCGAATAGTTCATCTCCAAACTCTCTGATAGGGTGGGGGACAATCAATGCCTGGAATGCGATACAGCTAGCAAGGACGACATCTGTGGATCCCATTAGCGGAAATATTCCAAGCAATTACAAGCTTGGCCAGAATGTGCCTAACCCATTTAATCCTACAACAAGCATTCCTGTGACTTTAACCAGGGGAGCAAACATTTCGATCAAGGTTTTTGACATGGCGGGCAGAGAAGCAGCTACAATATCAAGATTTCTAAATGCAGGTGCTGCTGAGGTTCCGTTCAATGGAGCAGGTCTGTCCAGTGGAGTTTACTTTTATGCTCTGATAGTAGACGGTGCTTTCGTGGAAGCGAAAAAAATGATGTTAATGAAATAATTATTTTATTGAAAAATTGTAAAAGCCCCTAATTAAGGGGCTTTTTTTATGGTCTGAATCCTTCCAGGGAAAGCACAATTTTGAAATTCTCACCGACTCTAAGGTTATTGAGCCTCCATCCGAAATCCAGCCTGAGAAGTCCCAGTATGCCGCCAATCCCAAATCCTGCTTCCTGGAAGATACCATCAGTTCCGGAGAAGCTTTTATAAAGAGCTAATTCCTTGTTTGAGTCACGGATATTCATTCTTCCCGCGTTATAAAATCCGATCAGGTTAAATTCTTTAAGGATCGGAATATTTCCCCAGAGGTATTTACCAAAATTATTTTCGAAGTAAAGTGCGAACATTTCGTCCCCGAGAAATTCCTGGTAAGTAAGGGTCTTAAAATTTCTTGATGTATTTATCGCTCCATTGCTTGTATTAAAATATGACAGTTTCTGAAAAGGAACCTCACCTGAAAAGTATTCGGCTTCTATTCTATAGCTTGGATTAAAATAGGCTGTAAGATTTTCTGCTCCCCAAATTGAGGCATAGAATTTTCTAAACTCATACGTACTATTCATAAGATCTTTATTCGAGTAATCCATTCCAATTCGAAGTACAGGGAATCGTGTCAATTTAACTCTTGAGATATCTCCGTCACCCCAATCGATGAACTTGAACTCATTAGGGTCAATCCTGAGGCTAATGCCGGTTGTTCTTAAAAAGGCATCATTAATCTGTGGATTTACCTTAAAATTCTGATCACCTTTAAAGATGCTGAAATCCGTGTTTTTAAATGCAGAGGTTTGTTTTTCCTGTCTGTATTCCAGATCCACACTCAGCTGGGGGATAATGGTATAATCCAAAGCAAAATCATAACCTGTGTTATAAAAATAATCATACCTGTCTTCTTTGAAGAATAAACCTGAGATACTATTCTCAAATTCAGCTAAGCCGAAAAGGTGGTATGAAAGAATATTTAACCTATCAAAAAACCCAATTGAGAGTCTCAAGCTGCGATCTCTTAATAATCGTTTGGTGTATTCAATATCATACTTAAATTTCTCATCGGAAAATCCATATCCTGCGTAACCTTCAATATCGTCTTTTCCCAGTTCATTCCGGTATTCTGCATTGAACTGTATAAAATTTCCTTCTACACGGTTAAAATGATAGTAATTAAGTGGTTTTGAAGATAGATATTTACCAAACTTTAACTCGGTTAAGTTAAATCTAATTTCATTAGCTTTTTTCTTTTCATCCTCTTCTATGATAATATACGCGGCTTTTTCTTCACTTGTTGAGCGGATAACCTGCTTTTCTGTCCAATACAACGAATCTTTTTTAGCGTCCGGCATAACTTTGATTATGTATTCATCGAATATACCGGATGGAATGGGTTCATTAATATTGTACTGAGAGATTACGGAATAAATTTCACCTTCAAACTTTGCGATACCCGCAAATGAACCTTTAGCAAATATCTGTATGTCACTGGGCATCCAGAATTCATTCTTCTGGGCATCTGTATATGTTCCAAATTTCTGCTTAAAATTGGCTCTATTAATACCTCTAAGGTTAATGGCATCATTCGTGAATAGGTCAACTTTCATCAGGGCAAAAACACTGTCACTGATGTACAATTCACCATAAAATTGCGGTGATAAGTTAGACTGATTTATTATCTGAATCTCATATATAAGAATTGAGTCTATAGAAGTAGTCCCCGTTAGCTTATACTCATAATTATCAAAAGCATTATCTGCGAGGGGTCCGGGAATTTTGATTCGGTTAAGGTCGATAACCTCATCATAGAAATTTACTACCAATGGGAGAGCAAATCCACGGGTTATATTGGCTGTTTCCTTTTTTGCAAGAATAATTTCTTTAAACTGATCCGGTTTCTTAAAGTATCCTTTAGTTTCGGATTCAAGGATTCCGAAAATAGCCATTTTGTCAGCAGTGGAGGTATCTGTTAATTTAGCAGTAGGTGAAGGCGCATTTGAACGTAGTACGTATTTTGAATACGCATTGTATTCATAGTTCTGCATCTTTCTTTGAAATTCTTTTTTATATTGAATTGCCCGTCTTATGATCTCATAGGCAGGATCTTCTCCTGCGACAACTATTTCCTCAATAAAAATCTCCGAATGAGCAAGATGTACATCTCTTACCTCATCTGTACCATCCACATTAATTAAAGCCGTATCTGAAAAATACCCTATATAGGAAAAAACAACCTTATGGAGACCGTCATCTACCTTAAGTATGTAATAGCCATTTTCGTCGGAGGTTGTACCTGTATTTTTATCGAGGACTTTTACCGTGGCGAAAGGAATAGGCTCTCCGGTTTTCAGATCATAGATGGTACCGGTAATGTCGCGGTCCTGACCAAAACTTGACGAGTAACTGGTGAGAAGAATTAGTATTGCAAAAATTCGAATAGGAAGATTCATAAAGGTTATTTATTTATGACAACTATCTTTTTATCTTCAATATTATACTCAGAAGGGAATGAGTAATCAATAGTTTCCGTATGAATACCCGGAAAGGTGACGTTAAATGAGCCTAACTCTTTAGTAATGTCTCCGCCTTTTATGCATATCATTTTTCCTTTATCTGAAAGGAATTTGTTTGTCCATTGGTAAAGATTTTCGAGCGTAGAAACGGCTTTAGAGATTACAACTTCGAAATTTCCATTAAAATTCGGTTTTAGGGAGATTTCCTCAGCTCTCCCGCTCAATATTACTGCGTCTAATCCCAATTTTTGAGTAATATCTTCCAGGACCATAGTTTTTTTGGTTATAGAGTCGAGTAATGTGAGACTAAGCTCCGGATACAAGATCTTTAAGGGGATGCCGGGGAATCCGCCGCCGGTGCCAACGTCAACGATACTCTCTTTGCCTGTTAAAGGATACTTAGTCAGAAAGAAAATTGAATTCAGAATATGATTTTCTATTGAGTCGGATTTACGGCTGATTAGATTAATCTTATAATTCCATTCCAGAAGAAGAGTTTGATATTCGGAAAAAAGTTTAAGAAAGAGGTCAGTTTCTTTAATCTTCAGTTCTTCCGATAAAAATTTCTCAAGTAAATGCATTTACCATTTTATCGAATATAAAACTAATCTAAAATCCATATTTTTGGGGGTATTGTAAATTATTTTATTCAGTTTGAATTAATAATCCATTATGCCTAATTTTGGAAAACATTCATCAATCAATTACTATAATGGATTCTCCCAAAAAGTTACTTACCTCCGGGCAATTAGTAACACTCATTGCCGTTTTTCTAATTGTAATAGGGATTTTATGGTTCAGGAATGAAATACCATTTTTAAGCAGCAGCGAGGATAACAGTTCAAATCTTCCTGATACCACGGCGGCATGGAGCGTTCCGGATGTAAACTCTCTCCCTGACGGCGAGGAGAAAGACATGATTCTATATGGGCGTGAGCTCCTGAACAAGACCTGTAATCTGATCGGACCGCGTGCAACAGACTCTACTATGAGATTCGCAGGGAATAACCTTGTTTGCAGTAATTGTCATTTTGACGCGGGAACGCGATTTCAGTCTTATAACCTGGTGGGTGTTACATCACGGTATCCTCAGTACAGCGAAAGAACAAATATAACAGAAACGATTCAGGATAGATTAAACGACTGTATGACCAGGAGTCTAAATGGCAAGCCTTTACCCGAAGACAGCAGGGAAATGAAGGCAATGGTTGCGTATCTTGAATTCATAAGTAAAAATGTACCGAAAGGGTTTAAGGTGCATGGTGAGGGGATACCCGCTGCTCCGCCATTGGGGAGGGACCCAAATCCTGTAAGAGGAGGGGAGATGTTTGCCAAGTATTGCTCTACATGCCACGGAGGTTCAGGTGAGGGAGCGCAAACCGATAGTGAGATACCGGGAGTGATAAAATACCGTGTCCCGCCGCTTTGGGGTGACGACTCTTATAATGATGGAGCAGGTATGTCAACTCAAAGTATGGCAGTACCATTTATATATCATATGATGCCTTTCGACAATAAGAACTCTCTTTCGTTGGAGGATGCATATGACATTGAAGCATTCATTAATTCACAACCAAGACCTGTATTTAGAAAACAATAAATATTATGAGATTAAAACTTCTATTTGTATTTACAGTTATGTTGATATTTCTAAGAGTGGAAAGCGGGTTTTCACAGAATGAAGTGATCGAAGGAGTTACCGTTAAAAGCGGGATAAAGCTCGTTTGGGATGTTAGGACAAATCTTTGGGAAGCTGGAGTAGGCGCAGGGCTGAGATATCCTGAGTTTTGGGTGGAAAAATATAACAGCATGAATATTAACCAGTCAGATTACTCAGTGAGTATAGTGGTACATGATAATGCAGGGTACTGGGTCCTAAATGATGAGTCATACAATGCGCACACAAATACAACCTCCGGAAATCCAAATAAGGATCTTATAAACACATTAATGAAAAATGGGATCAGCATCGAGCTATGCGGAACAACAATGGCTAATAACAAGTGGACAGCCGCTAATCTATTACCCGGAATAAAGATCCTGGAAAAGGGGGCTTATGTGAGGATTACAGACCTGCAGATGCAGGGATATGCGTATATTATGCAGTAATAAAATTTTATATAAACGAAAAAGCTCCTCCCGAATTAACGAGAGGAGCTTTTTATATTTATTAAACTAAGTATTAGAGCAATGCAGCGATAACAAGAGCAACAACGGACATAAGCTTAATAAGGATATTAAGTGATGGTCCGGATGTGTCTTTAAATGGGTCACCGACAGTATCACCTACTACTGCAGCTTTATGAGGCTCTGAGCCTTTCTTATACATAACACCGTCTATTTCTACACCTTCTTCTATCATTTTCTTGGCATTATCCCATGCACCACCTGCATTTGACTGGAAAATAGCCATTAATACTCCAACTGTAGTTACACCGGCAAGAAGTCCGCCAAGCATTTCAGCTCCTCCGGTAAATCCGATTACAACAGGAGCCAGCACTGCAAGCAATCCCGGAACTACCATTTCTTTAATTGCGGATTTCGTTGAAATTTCCACACATTTACCATATTCAGCTGCACCATCAGCAGCTTCAAATACAGCTTTATCTTCAGGAGTCCAGGCATCCTGATCCACACCTTCATTCTTCCTCATGATGCCTAGCGCTGCTGTTAACGCCGGGATGGTTGCGAATTGACGCCGCACTTCCTTGATCATTGCCATAGCGGCGCGACCGACGGCCTGCATAGCAAGTGCGGAGAACAAGAATGGAAGCATACCGCCTATAAAGAGTCCTGCCATCACGTCGGCTTTAGAAATATCTATAGTTGTAATATTCGCTGTAGTCATGAATGCACCAAACAATGCAAGGGCTGTCAAAGCTGCGGAGCCAATAGCAAATCCCTTACCGATCGCTGCTGTAGTATTACCAACTGCGTCAAGTTTATCGGTTTTTTGTCTTACTTCTTTGGGAAGCTCAGACATTTCAGCGATACCACCGGCATTATCCGAAATAGGACCATAAGCATCAACAGCAAGCTGGATACCTGTGTTTGACAGCATACCTACAGCTGCGATTGCGATACCGTATAATCCTCCAAAATAGAAAGCACCGATAATGGAGAATGCAATGATAAGTATTGGGATCGCCGTAGAGATCATACCCATTCCAAGACCTGCAATAATATTTGTGGCGGTACCTGTTACGGATTGTTTTACGATTGAAATAACAGGTTTCTTACCTGTACCGGTATAATATTCTGTTATAACTCCGATAAGTACTCCGGCTACAAGACCAATGATCGTC
Organism: Bacteroidota bacterium; assembly: GCA_023429265.1. Classification (GTDB taxonomy): domain Bacteria; phylum Bacteroidota; class Ignavibacteria; order Tepidaquicellales; family Tepidaquicellaceae; genus JAEYVS01. The sequence continues at coordinate 8,340 of JAEYVS010000098.1, forward strand.
GCGAAGAAGATACCCAGAGAAGTCATTTCTCTTGTTTCACCATAAAGAGGATCAACAAAGCTCCATGATTCCGGGAGCATCCAGGTGATGATAAAATATGAAGCTACAATCATAACAATTGAAGAGCCAAATTCTCCGATATTCAGAGCTTTTTGAGGATCTCCGCCTTCTTTGACCTTTACAAAGAAGGTACCGACGATAGATGTAATTATTCCGACAGCTGCCAGAACTAGGGGAAGTAAAATTGCGGATAGTCCGCCAAAATCATCTGTGAAATTTCCTGCTACAATGAATGCAGCACCCAGTACCATTGTACCAATAATAGAACCTACGTAGGATTCAAAAAGGTCAGCACCCATACCGGCAACATCACCTACATTATCACCTACGTTATCAGCTATAGTCGCAGGATTTAGAGGGTGATCTTCCGGAATACCGGCCTCGACCTTACCAACGAGGTCAGCGCCTACGTCAGCAGCTTTTGTATATATACCGCCACCTACTCTCGCAAAAAGCGCTATAGATGATGCTCCAAAAGAGAAACCGGTGATGATATTCATTACCGCGGTAACATTATTAGTTGTGTCCAATCCTATAATATTGCTGTAAATATAAAGGAGTGTACCAAGTCCTAATACACCGAGTCCTACAACACCAAGACCCATAACCGATCCGCCGGTAAAAGCAATTTCCAGCGCTTTACCAAGACCTGTTCTTGCTGCATTTGTTGTTCTAACGTTTGCTTTAGTGGCAACTTTCATACCGATAAAGCCTGCGAGTGCAGAACAGAATGCTCCAACAATGAATGAAACACCGATCAAAGGTGAAGCTTCAGGACCGCTCATTCCGCTTATAATGAGCAGTATGGCAACGCAAACTACGAATACAGATAGGATCTTATACTCAGCTTTAAGGAAAGCCATGGCTCCTTCGGAAATAGCAGCTGCAATTCTCTGCATTTTTTCAGTTCCGGGATCCTGACTATTAACCCACTTAGCCCTGATAGCAATAAAAAGCAGGGCAAGGACACCAAAAAACGGAATGGAAATTAATATAGTATTTTCCATCAAGTTAAATTTATTTTATAATTAATATATTTGAATTGTAATTGAAATGTGGAATTGTTCATTATTCATTACTGATTTGATCGATAAATGAACGGTTATAATTATTCATTGTCTTTAAAATACCTTCATTGATAAAACTCATAATGCATTCGTCATATACCGGCATCATTTTTTTAATCACAGACATCTCATCAGAGCTAAAATCATTTAAGACAAAATCTATAAATTCATCCTTTGGTAACGTTTCATCCAAACCAATGCCGATACGCATTCTGGGAAACTCATCTGTGCCAAACTTTTCGATAATGTCTGCAATTCCATTATGTCCTCCATCTGATCCCCCTTTTCTCACCCTAATTGTCCCTAAGGGTATATTAAAGTCATCAACAACTATCAAAAGATCGCTTATTTCTTCTTTGTAATCATTTAAGAATGAAAGGATTGCGCTTCCGCTCCTATTCATATAGGTCAATGGCTTTAGGAGAATGAAACCCTTATTATCTTCGTTTTGATTAATTAGAGCTTCATAGGAAGAAGTTTTTACATTATAATCAGAATTTAAAGAACGCGCCATGTAGTCAAGAATTAGAAAGCCTACATTGTGTCTTGTATTCTTATACTTTTCCCCCGGGTTTCCAAGCCCGGC
>JAEYVS010000157.1 GCA_023429265.1 Bacteroidota bacterium
TACCCATTCCGGCAGCGCTTGATTCAAAAGTAAAACTGAAATTTGAAGATGTTCCGGTGTTTTTATAAAATTTTGATTGCCCTATCAAAAATCCACCAACAAACATATCTTTATCTCCATCATTATCTATGTCGGCAAAGCCGGGAGCAAAATTAAAATTTGCTCCATAATTTATTTGAAGAGTATCGATCTCAAGATTGAAGCTCGGCGAATTCAAGGTTCCTGTGTTTTTATAAAATGATATCAGTGAGCCGGAGGCACCAATGAACAGGTCAGGATGTCCGTCACCGGTAACATCTGAAAAGACTGGGATACTGTTGCTTCCAACATCTACATTATTAAGGTAATTATCGGTTACCCTTTGGAGAAGAGGAGAGTTTGCAGTACCGTTATTTTTATATAATGTAAAATTGTTTATTGCCTGAAATGAAATAACTACGGATACAAACATATCAAGGTCTCCGTCACTATCTATGTCGACCATTCTCACCATATTAAAACCTTCCGAATCATAAGGCTGATTGCCGGGATAATTCGAATCAAGTATTGCCATATCAGGGTCAGAGGGTGTACCGCTGTTATGGATGTAGTATATTCCCCTTGAAAAATAATCTCCAAAGAAAACGTCCAGGTCGTTATCACCGTCCAGGTCGGCAAATTCAAAGGTGTTTGCACCGTGCCTCTCATTGTCATTATTATCAAATAACGGATGCTCTTTGCCTATTCTTATTGGACGGGCAGGGGACAATACAATAATGTCCTCCCATATATCAGTGATGAATTTAAAACTGGGATTTGTGGGAGTCCCGACATTTTCAAAAAACCTCATACTTCCTATAGAGAGACCGGTAAAGAAATCTTTATCCCCGTCATTATCGATATCGGCAAATACCGCAGAGCTGTTTGCATCAGTATATATGACCGAATCGGTGTTTGTTCTTAGCTCGCTGATTTGCTGAGTGAATTGAGGATTTGTGGAACTGCCTGTGTTTTTAAAAAATTGAATGCGTTGGTTTGTAGTTCCGGCATAAAGATCAGCTAGTCCATCGCCATCAATATCAGTAAAGTAAAACCAGTTGCGCAAGGTAAGACCCAGGTACTTATTAGTAATCAGCTTAAAATTAGCATTTTGTAGAGTGCCAATGTTCTTATAATAATATAACGTAGTATCATCATCGAAAGTAAAGAGATCCTGCAAGCCGTCACCATCTATATCTATGAATTGATATTTGTGGTTATCCATACCTCCATTAAACGGAGCCATTGAATTATTGCCGTGGATATTAAAATTTATTCCGTCGAATTTTTGCTGAAATGTCTGAGGAAATGCAGTATTTATTCCAATAAATAGGATAAAACCGAATATTAGAGAGATCTGTTTCATAGTCAAATATGATAATAATTATTTCTCTAATCCAGTTCCGAATTTATACTCACTTGTAATGGTCACAGGAAGTTTTCCTCTGAAGGGAATTTCTCCAAAAACAGCATTAATAGCTGCTGAAATTGAGCTGTTTCCGTCACCATACGCGCAAATGTAAGCAGGGACATCCTGAAATCCCTGTATCAGGTAAGGATTTCCAAAGGATATCACAATTACATCCTTTCCCGTTGAGATGAGTTTATGTATGAGATCCAGCTGGGATTGTGGTAGCCCGACTGTCCCTGTCATTATTTTTACTTTTGCATATATTGGGACTATTATCACGTCCGCATTCTCAGCTTCACTAAGGATCTCTATTTCATTGGTGATATCGCCCTTCGCATATTGGTAGAAATAGCCATTGAATTTCTCCTTTGCTATGGATTCGAATTCGTTTTCGAAGAATGGAGCATTAGCGTCATCCAGGCCGTTGTTCAAAGAAACTACCAAACAAGTCTTCCCGGACTCATCTTTGAGTGGAAGAGAATTATTGTCATCTTTTACAAGAGTTATGGAGGATTCAGCTATCACTCTTGATAGCTCTTTCGCTTCTGGAGAATTTACTTTGTTTTTTACTTCATTCAGATCCACCTGACTTATGTCAAACAGCCCCAGCCACATCTTTGCTTTTAATATTTTTCTTACTGACTGATTTATTCTTTCCTCAGAAATACTGCCTTCATTAACAGCTTTTTCGATTGCATCGATAGTCATCTTTTCTCCCTGCGGCATAAGTATCAGATCTATTCCTGCATTAACGCACATTAATGCTACCTGCTCCGTAGTGAAATGCTTTTTGATGCCTTCCATGTTTAGAGCATCCGTAACAATTAACCCGTTATAATTCATTTTTTCGATTAACAAATCATTCACCAGCTTTGAAGAAAGCGATGCAGGTACAAATGGCTCATTTTCAACTGCGGGAAATGCAAGATGCGCTATCATAATGGACATCACACCGTTTTCGATGGCTTTTACATATGGCTTTAATTCCACCGAATCGAGCCTGTTTATGTCAAAGTTTAATACCGGGAGGTCACTATGCGAATCAATATCAGTATCACCGTGCCCGGGGAAGTGTTTCGCGGTGGCAATCACCCCTCCATCCTGGAGCCCTCTTATCATTGCAAGACCCATTTCAGTTACAAGCTCCGGATCCTCTCCGAATGAACGCACGTTAATGATTGGATTTAAAGCATTATTGTTCACATCAACGACAGGGGAGTAGTTCTGGTGAATACCCAGAGCTCTGCATTCGATAGCAATCATTCTCCCCATATTATATGCCAGGTCAGGGTTTCGAGTGGCTCCTATTCCCATATTATTTGGGAATAAGCTCCCGTCTTCAAGACGCATTTTTGT
>JAEYVS010000176.1 GCA_023429265.1 Bacteroidota bacterium
AAATGATTAAACGATGCCTTAAACTCATCTATGGATCTCGTTATTTTATCCCGGTCCAGGTGAGCGTTTAGCGAAACTATGTTGCAGTCAAATTCACCAAGTATCGATGGAAAGATCGTCGACGCTATTCCGTACGAATAATCTATGACAAGTTTAAACTTAGCTTTCTTTATCGCCTCGACATCCAGTGAATCCAGAAAATGCTTCTGGTACTTTTCATTTGTACGTTCCTGGAATTTAAATGCCCCTACGTCATAATAATCAGCTCTCTTATACTCCTCGCTGAAGAATAATCTCTCGATGGCTTTCGTTTTATTGCTCGATAGGTCTTTCCCGTCACTATCAAAGAATATTATGTCCGATGAGCTCCTGTCGAATGGTGACTTCCTCACGAATATCCCGCCGTCCCCTTCACCGTTCGCGAGTATCTGTCTTAATATTGGGATTGGTATCACCTGTGTATCTATCACGTTCACTCCCGCCGACATTATTCCGCTGGATACCGACCTCTTTATCATGTTGGAAACATAATCTATGTCCCTCGCTATCAATACTCTTTTACCTTCGCCAAGGAACGCCCCGTAAACCGTGCCCAGCTTGGACGCGAATTCCGGGTTGATCTGTGAGTTCGATAGTCCGGTTATCCTTGAATCCGCAAATAGCTCCGTGAAAAACTTATCCTCATATATCAGGCTTCTCGCGACTTTCTCTCCGTCATCTATTACCTTCTTGTCCCATATCTTCACGCTCGAGCTGATGAATACATTATTTCCAATGTGGCAGTCATCTCCCGCGAATACATAGTCGTTTATTCTCGTACCGTGCCCTATTACGCAGTTTCTGCCTATCACGTCGTATATCAGGTGACAGTTCTCTGCTATCTCTACCCCGTCCCATATTACCGAATTCTGGATCTCTGCTCCTGCCGCTACCGTTGCTTCATCTCCGATAATGCTGTTCCTTATTAGCGCTCCGGGATGCACCATTGCGGTAGGACTGATACAGTTTCCATTCTCGTCTGTCTCATTAATGTAATTCAATTGCCTGCCCAGCACGTCCATATTGGATGAAATATATTCCTCCAGGTTTCCCACGTCTTTCCAGTAGCCTTCAGCTTTACAGCCATAGATCGGAATACCGCTGTTTAATAATTTGGGAAAGAGGTCTTTGGAAAAATCATAGTTCTCCTTCCCCGGTATGTAATCGAATATCTCTTTCTTGAATAAATATATCCCGGTATTAATAGTATCGGAAAATACTTCAGAGGTGGAGGGCTTCTCTAAAAATCTGACTATTCTCCCGTCTTCACCCGTCAGCACGATCCCAAACTGCAGGGGGTTCTTCGAACTATACAGAGCCATTGTGGCTATCGTATCCTTCTCGTTGTGGAAATTCGATATGGCGCTGATGTCAAAATCCGTCAGTACGTCTCCGCTGATCACGATGAATTTATCCTTGATGTGCTCTTCTGCTAATTTCACCGCACCGGCAGTACCATAGTCCTGGTCGGGAATGACGTACCGGATGTTCACGCCGTATTCACTGCCGTCTCCAAAGACCGCCTGGATCTTCTCCGGCATATAGTACAGCATTATTGTAAAATCTGTAATGTTGTGATTCTTGAGCAGGGTAAATATGTGTTCGAGAATGGGCTTGTTTACGATGGGGACCATCGGTTTCGGAATGTTGTTCGTTAGCGGCCTTAGTCTTGTCCCGAAACCACCGGCCATTATGACTGCCTGCATATGGCTACTGCTGCTCCATTATTTATTGAAATCTACCTCAGGCACTTCGTCACTGCCTTCCTTCGATTTGAAATATTGTTTCTCTTTAAATCCGAATACTCCTGCCGTGATCAATGTCGGGAAGGATCGTATCTCAGTATTGTACGCTCTTACTGCATCGTTGAATCTCATTCTCTCTACGGCTATCCTGTTTTCCGTGCCCTCGAGCTGAGCCTGCAATGCAAGAAAATTCTGGTTTGCTTTCAGATCGGGATATGCCTCCACCGTTACAAGCAGCCTTGATAGAGCTCCGCTTAATTCATCCTGCGCGTTCTGAAACTGCTGGAACTTCTCAGGATCGCTCAGGTCATCTGCATTGATCTGCATCTGGCTTACTTTACTTCTTGCCTCTGTCACTTCTGTCAGCACACTTTTCTCAAATTCCGCATAACCCTTCACCGTATTCACAAGGTTTGGAATGAGGTCTGCTCTCCTCTGGTATTGATTTTCTACCTGGGCCCAGGAATTATCGACCTGCTCTTCCATCGTCACTAAAGTATTATATCCGCAGCCGGATAGTGATATAGCTGTAATTATTATTAGGGGAAGTAAAAGTAATTTCTTGTAAGTGGTTTTCATTTCGTGCATTTAATGACAAAAATACTATTAAGTGCCTTAAATTACAATCCGTAATCATATGAATTGACTAAGGATTTCCCTTCAAAAATTATAAGCGATGTACTATGCTTTCTATTGATTCTGGATTTTCAAAATTTCACACCAACTTCGTTAAACTCTATAAAAACAGCTATGTAAAATTTTCTTTATATTTATCCATTTTAGGTACATTTTTTGCATAATTTTAGTATATTGAAACCCGTGGAAATCGTAAATAATACATACGACGAGCACGACAGCTATAACCGCGATTTAGCGGCGGAATTGTATACTTTAGCCTGGAATTTACTCGATAAGAAAGCGCGTACCGAAGAAGAAGAGGATTTGATGCTGAATGCTGCTCACGCTTCTATTTATCACTGGAGAGCCCTTGGCTCTTACAGCGACCTCGCGGCAGGATATCTCCTGCTGTCGCGCATCTATTCCCATAAAAGATGCTTCGATATGTGTCTGGATTATGCTGAGAAGTGCCTCGACATCTGCGAAGAAAAAGACATCCCCGAATCAGACTTTGACATCAACTGGGCTTACGGAGCGATCGCATCCGCCCACCAAAACCGCGCCGAATTCTATAAAAGGAAATACAAGAAGTAAATTATTTCAATCCCTGTCATTCCCGCGCTAGCCTATGGGAAAGCGGGAATCCATAAATAAAAAAAGCTGCCGACTCTCATCAACAGCTTTTAACTTTGGACTTTTAACTTTAAACTTTAAACTTCCTACTGATAACTAAACTCTATCTTATCCCCTTCCTTCAAACCATACTTATCCGCAAACCCCGCCACCGTCTCCACTACATACATTGCCGGTTTCTCCGAGGGCAGGTCCTTCTCTGAGAATGGCACCGTGTTCTTATGTATCTTCACGATCTTTTTATCCTTACCCACGAACATAATATCCAGCGACATTACTGTATTTTTCATCCAGAATCCCTGCATCTCTTCAGTCGGGAATACAAACAGCATTCCCCTCGCTTCATCCATAGACTTTCTGTACATCAGACCCTGCGCTCTTTCCGGGCTATTATCAGCTATCTCTATCTCTATCTTCTT
>JAEYVS010000001.1 GCA_023429265.1 Bacteroidota bacterium
AAACGGGAACAGGCGGTATAACATCCATAAGTCACTTATCTTCCGAAACACCGCAAGATTTTTCTCTTCATCAAAACTATCCGAATCCATTTAATCCGATAACATCGATAAGGTTTGATATTCCTTCGTCAGTGAGAGGAGAGAAATCAAAGGTGAAATTGTCGGTATATGACATTGCAGGTAAAGAGGTCGCAGTATTTGTAAATAGTGAGCTTCAGCCGGGGGTGCACGAATATAATTTTGACGGTAGCGAGCTCGGGAGCGGGGTGTATTTTTATAAACTTCAAAGCGGGAATCTTATTGAGACGCGGAGGATGGTGCTGGTAAAATGATCAGGCTACATTCTGTTTTGAGAGCAGATGGGAATTAATATTAATGATGAAGATCTCTTCACCTTTGGAGTAGATGCCGGTATTTTTCATTTTACATTTTTCGCAGATGCGCATAGCGGCTTTATTGCTTGGTTCGACTTTCGCTTTTAATGCTTTTGAGTTTTTGAATTTTTTTCCTACCTGGATGATAGCTTCCTTCAGGCCTAGAGTGCCATATCCCATATTCTGGGATTTTTTGTCAATTATGAACCCTTCTACCCAGTAGTTCTGACTGCTGTACGGATCACATTTTATATTAAAATAGCCTACGATAGAGTCACCTGCATATATAGCATACGGAAACAACCTAAGACCGTCCGGCTTAACATAGACCTTTGAAAGCGAGACGGAAACCGGTAATACATAATGCTGCTGCTTTGGATAAACCGAGAGACGCAGTACGTCTTCCCAGTTTGACTTGGATACGGGTTTGATAGATACTTTCACCTTAACGGATCCCGGTTTTTTTCTTAAATTGCCCTACAAATAAATTTAAAATATCTCCGGGCAAATTCACAGAAAAACTTCCTCAAATCATAGCAATCAGGAATTATGTGAATAGGCAACTATCTTTTGTCTGATGCAAGTTTAGATAATGCATCATCCCAAGATGGCATATCGGTGGAATTCCATCTGCTGCTTCCATAATCGGATGAAAAATTCCTGATAATTTTCATTGCCTCTTTATGGGGACCTGAGAGCATAAAGTCCATCATAGATTTCTCATCATCCCATAGGGTTAGGGTATAGAAAGTCAATCCCGTAGATCTGGATCTCATTCCTTTATTTCCTTGAGCAGATCTGGCCTGTTTGAAAATTTTACTTGAAATGAAGAAGAATTTGGGCAATTTCAGGATGTTTTTCAACTTAATTTTGGTTATCGATGTAATCATTGCTATTAATTATTAACACTACAAATATACTGAACACTGTTCATTATTTCAAGTGTAGATTTTAACTCCAAAAGAAAACTGCAACAAAACGGAGAAACATTCATTGATTTAAACTCTGATAAATAGTTAGATTGCATTAGTTAGATAATTAAAAGTTGAAATTATGAAACTGCCAATATTACTTTTTTTGAGTTTACTGCTGCCAATATCCATTAATGCTCAGCCGGACAGCGGATCAAATTTTTTAAATGGAAATAATATAAGTACTCCGTTTTTTACAACAGGAGTTTTTGATCAGGGGATATTTACAAATAATACAGCCGGATTTGAATGGCCTATCGGGTCAGGAAAAACCGCGATATTCACAGCAGGTCTCACAATTGCTGCCAAAATTAATGGGCAGATCAAAATGGCAGCTGCATCATATACAGGAGAATATGCTCCCGGATATATAATAAATGGTGTGCCTAACACAAACAACAGCTTTAAGATGTATAAGGTAAAGCGGGGCGATAACCAGTTTAATAATCCGGATTATGCTAACTGGGGATTGATGGTACCTTATGGCGCACCATATATAGATGTAAACAATAATGGAATTTATGAAGCTTCAATCGATACCCCCGGCGTAAGTGGTGCATCCCAGACACTATTTTTGTGTATGACGGATGGCTTTCCTGAAAATCACAGTCCAGCTGAAGGATTTGGAGGAGGGACATCTCCCTTGAATGCCGAAATTCATATGACGGCCTGGTGTTATAACACCCCCGGGCTTCAGGATGTGCAATTCATCAAGTGGGACATTATAAATAAATCCGGGTCATCGTGGGATGGTGCGATATTTTCAATTGTGAGTGATCCTGACCTTGGAGATCCTGTGGATGATTACGTTGGTTGTGATATCAATCTGGATATGGGATTTTGTTATAATGCAGATAATAATGATAGCGGGTTTGTATCGGGATACGGAGTAAATCCTCCCGCGGTGGGAATAATGCTCTTAAAGACCCCCTATCTTACCGGGAATGTTCAATACGGAATGAGTTCATTTATACAATTTAAATGGACACAGGCAGGTCCATTATGTGAATATCCTCCTGATACCCCAATAGAAGCATATAATTTTATGAAGGGGTTAAAGAAGGATGGCACTAAATGGGTAAACGCCAATACAATGAATACTACAAAATATATATGGTCCGGAGATCCCGAAACGGGAAGCGGCTGGAATGAATCTGATGGCAAGATAAATAACTGCGGGGGAGATACTACGGGAGCTGTGAATCCAAGCCCTCCCGGAGATAAGAGAATGGTAATAAATACAGGCGACACTCTGAATAATGTCAATAACGGACAGATGGTTACTATCGTAGCTGCCCAGCTGATAGCGCGAGGATCGAGTAATTTGAATTCCGTAACAAAACTAAAACAGCTGACTAACACCGTTCAAAATTTCTGGCAGACGATTGGTATAAATCCAATCTCTTCCGAGATTCCGGAGTCATTCACGCTGGAGCAGAACTACCCTAACCCGTTCAACCCATCGACTAAGATAAGATTCAGCATCCCTAAGAGTACCGGACTGGTGAAGCTGAGTATTTATGACATAGCGGGGAAGGAAGTAGCAAGGCTGGTGAACGAAGAGCTGCAGGCGGGAGTTTATGAGTATGATTTTAATGGTGACAATTTGTCCAGCGGGATGTATTTTTATAGACTGGAGACACGGGATTTTTTTGAAACAAGAAAAATGGTTTTAGTAAAGTAAAAATTAAGTTTTAAGGAATAATTACCACAATGAAACATAAATATTTTTATTTTTTGATTTTTATTCTACTACTCAATTCCTACGGATACAGTCAAATTCAACAAACCCACGTAAGGTTCGCCCCTAACCGGCTGGCTACATATATATCAAATACCGGGGTATTTAACCAGAATATCGAACAGACAAACTTTCCCGGACTGGAGTGGCCGGCGGGATCCAATAAATTTGTTTGGTTTACGTCAGGACTGACGATAGGAGCAAAAGTAAACGGGCAGCTTAGAATGGCTGTTGCATCCTACAACGGAGAATATGCTCCCGGTTATATTTTAGGAGATTCAGCTTATACTGATTCGGATTTCAGGCATTATCGGATAAATAGTTCTGAAAGCCCATTGGGAAATCCCGACTATGAAAATTATCATAAAATGATACCTTTTGGTGCTCCATATGGTGACGTAAATAATAACGGAGTGTTTGACATAGGTATAGATAAACCCGGAATGAAGGGCGCATTCGAAACTGTTTTTATTTGTCTTACAGATGGCTTTATAGAACAGCATAACTCCAGTGAGGGCTTCGGCGGAGGGACTGCCCCTCTTATGGCGGAAGTAAGAGTAACATTCTGGGGAAATAGTTTTCCCGGACTGGAGAATGTGCACTTCATGAAATTCGAGATAATAAACAAAAGCGGGTCGGCATGGGATTCGACATATTTTGCATTGATTAATGACGTAGACCTTGGAGAATCAACAGATGATTACGTAGGCTGTGATACTATACTTGACATGGGATATGTATATAATTCCGACAATGAAGACGGAAGCGGAAGTCATATAACGTATGGTCTAAATCCCCCTGCTGCGGGAATGAAATTCTTAAAAATTTCCGGACAGAAGTATAACAAAATGAGAACATTTTGCAGATTCAACAATTCGAGTTTTGGGCAATGTGAAAATGATCCCGATAGTCCTACCGAAGCTTATAGATTTATCAGTGGGTATAAAAACGATGGTTCCCATTGGATAAATCCTCTAACAATGGAGCCAACAAAATATAACTTTCCAGGTGACCCTGAAACCGGAAGCGGATGGACTGAACTGAACGGCAGATTTGACAATTGCGGGGGAAATCCTGGTATGATAGTTCCAAATCCCGGAGGGGATAGAAGAATGTTATTTAGTACCGGCTCTGAATCACTTACTGTAAACCCGGGTGATACAACAACTATCTACGCTATGCAACTGGTTGCAAGAGGTACGAATCATTTAAACTCGGTGACTGAGCTGAAGAAAAAAGCTCGCCGGGCAGAAATAATTTTTAATGCTTTCTTCGCTCAATACCTTACACATACACCAATATCAGGAAATCCTCTGCCGGTTAAATATCAGTTATTTCAAAATTATCCAAACCCCTTCAATCCGACTACGACAATTAAACTTGAGATACCCGAATTTTCATCAGGCTTTGAAGCAGTAACAAAGCTTGCTGTATTTGACATATCCGGGAGGGAGGTAATTACATTCATTAATGAGAAACTGGAGCCGGGGACTTATGAATATACTTTAGATGGTACACATTTATCAAGCGGAGTGTATTATTACAAACTGGAAAGCGGGGGATTTATTGAAACAAGGAAAATGGTTTTAGTTAAATAAGTTTGTAGTGAATGTGTTTAATCTTACAATTAAACACTAAGGGAAAAAGGAAAGGCGGGTTAATTGTTCCCGCCTTTCTCATTAAAGGTCTTTTTTCTCTGGCGTTCCTTTTTCATTTCTTCGAGTACCTGCTGCGACTGTTCATCTTCTCTTTCGGATAGCCCTTTATAAACTCCCTGCCTGTCGTCTTCGTTCTTATTCTGGCTGAGCTTGTACTTAGCCTGGAGCTCATCGACGGTTATCTCAAAGCCAATTACGCCCTTCATCAGTTTCCTGACGTGATCGTCAGGGTAGGAATGAATGTCGTGACCGCCTTCACCTTCATTTGTTTTCACGAGGTCGGAGAGGGATTTGTGCAGCTCTTCATCATTTATCAGTCTGAGCGTACCGTAAGCGTGTACCGCCTGGAAATTCCACGTTGGGACTTCATTGTTTTTATACCAGGTGGACGAAATGTATGTATGTGGTCCGGGGAAAATCACCAGAACTTTAGCGCCATCAGTGAGTGAATGCTTCTGCTCGTTAGCCCTGGCAATGTGAGCGCGGAGGATCTTCTGGTTGTCTTTTAGTTCAAACATAAACGGAATATGCGTGGCAATGGGGATACCATCCTGCACGGAGATTATAATTCCGAAGCTATTCTCACGGATAAATCGCTCTATTTCCTGTTCGTCTGTTTCTTTAAAATGTTTTGGTATATACATTATTTTATCTCATCCTTAGCGGTTTTTGCCATTTTTACGAGCTGCCAGTAGGGGGGAGTGTAACCCTCCTTCTTTCTAAAATCATCCGCAAGCTCATTAAGTTTCGTTTTTATTTTATGGAATTTCTCTTCGAACTTACTTACTCTAAGCGCGGCTTCAGGGGTCATGCCTTCCGGGATGGGACCTTCCTTATCGAACATATTCAGAATGAGGCTGTAGAGCTTAGCACCCCTCGCCAGCGGAAGCATATACCAATCATACTCAAGACTTTCGCCTTTTTCCGTTGCATCTTCCAGCATCACATCGAGGATTGCATCGTCCTTATGGCGTTCGTATAATGTTTCCGGGTTACGGAGTTCGGCTACGACCGTCAGCTGCGGATCATATTCCAGGTCGGATGGTTCGTGCGTCTCAAAGTACCTCACTCCGACAGAATACAGCCAGTCCGTTACACCGGCGGAAGACATTGTCGATATCCCGGACCAGAGATGAATGCCATATTGCTTATAATAAGCATAAGCAACCTCTGAACAGAAGAGTTTAGACGGGTCATTAAAATTCATTTCGAAGTCATACGGCTTATGGGACGTGCTGACATCGGTGAACGCCATCAACGCGGCTTCGTGCGGAAGCATCGGGTTTGTTTTAAATTCCGGGATGGTTCCATTGGGACGTAATATCATCACACGGTATTTTTTATCTGCAAGATACTCTTCTATTGTAAATACGCGCGCGCCGAATTCAATGTGGGACTCGACGGTATAGATCTGATTTGTTTTTTCATCTACGTAGACCAGTGCAACGTGCGAGAAATTCCCGGGGAAATCACTTCCCCTGGAGATCAGAGCCGACACCGGCGCGCCACCCCGCGAAACCAGTATATCACCGCTGTGCAAACGCAGGTCGCCGTATCTGCCTGATGGTGTCCAGGAAATTTCTTCGGTGCCGCGAATGGTCATAGGGATCTTTTCTTTTGGAGCCTGAAGCATCACCTGCTCGAGCGCCATCCTGCCCCCATATAGCAGCCGGTACATCCTGAACCTTGTGTCGAGGTCATTCATATCCCACTTCAGTGAATTCTTTTTTACGGCGAGGCGGATGAGATTGCATTTGGCGGCGAATGCCATTATCCTGTCACTGCAAGCTCCGACCATCGAGGCGATATCGAAGAGCTTATATTCCATGGTGTCCCACGCTATATCTGACGAATGGAGCCGGTTTTTGCTTACGTATATGATTATCGAGTCGAGTTCTTTGAAGGAGCTGTCTATGAGCGGATTTAATTCGCTGCAGTCTTTTGAGCGGTACTCTTTGAATTTAGCTTCCAGCGCATCCCACAGGGCATCCTGATCCCATACGAAAGGCTTTTTATCTGAAGGTTTGAATGTCCCCTGATCCGGCATTGGTATCAATAGTATGCCATAGATAACAACCAGAATTAGGAGCGGTATCCAGATAAATTTCGATTTACGGGAAGTACGTGAGGACATTTTGACTTAGGTTTGAGGAAAAATACTGAAATAAAAGAATACTTGCCACGAATTTCACGAATTACACTAATTTCACTTTTTTATCCATCCAGACAACTTTGTTTTGCTGATATCCTGCTGATTTAAATAATTGCTTTGAACTTCTGTTATTAACATCCCTTTGCCCTGCGATGTAAAGACACTTTCTTTTGAGAGCAAACTTTTCTATCGATTCAAGCAAAGATTATGCTATGCCTGAATTCCTGTAATTTTCTAATACAAAGATCTCATTTATCCAGATGTATTTTCCTCCGCTCTGGATTCCAACACATACATTGAAAAAACATATTCCCACGATCTTTTTGTCCTGTACAGCAATTAACGTGTGAGTGTTTGAGCTACTAAGAGAAATCTTAAGCGCTGTTTCAATGTGCGATCGCGATTTTTTATCTCCAATGGCCTTCATCTGAAGATAAAGCAGGTCTATGGCACCGGAAATTAAATTTGAAGGTGAGGATTTAGAAAGCTTTTGGATTATAAAACTGTGTTTCATATAGTTAGTTGTCGAAGTCAGCTCCGTCTTCCCAGATGTGGAAGTTCA
>JAEYVS010000044.1 GCA_023429265.1 Bacteroidota bacterium
TAACTCCACCGGCATTTTCTGAAAGAATGCGGGATGCCCTTGGTAATTCACAAATGCATATAATTTCAAACTCAGGGCATTTGGCGAATATGGAAAACCCTGAAGAATTTAACAATCATATGGAAGTTTTTTTATCAAATCTTGATTAATAATTAATTCAATAATTTCAATGGCAGATACCAACTACAGCAAAAACATTAACGTCATAACAGAACCTCCCATTCAAAAGGTACTGACCCCATTTCAAAATTTTTTTTCAACACAGGCTTCAGGTGGTATAGTTCTTTTTATTGCAGCAATAGCTGCAATAATCTGGGCAAATTCTCCCTGGGGCGATACATATTATGATATCTGGCACATACATTTAAAGCTTGGGATAGAAAATTTCATGATCGATAAGCCGTTGGAATTATGGATAAATGACGGTTTAATGGCGATATTCTTCTTTGTTGTAGGTTTAGAAATCAAACGGGAACTGATAATTGGTGAGCTGTCAAACCTCAAGCAAGCAAGTCTGCCCATAGTAGCCGCGATAGGAGGTATGATCGTTCCGGCTTTAATATTCGTTGCATTCAATACGGGAAGTGATTCCATGAGCGGCTGGGGAATTCCAATGGCAACTGATATTGCGTTCGCCCTGGGTGTATTGGCATTGCTTGGAAAAAGAATTCCAATTGGGCTAAAAGTTTTTTTAACTGCCCTGGCAATCGTGGATGACCTCGGCGCAGTACTCGTCATTGCAATATTTTACACCGATCAACTTTCAATTGGAATGCTTCTTCTCGGTAATGGACTTTTGCTTGTATCATTAGCTTTGAGTTTACTCCACGTAAGGTCGCCATTGGTATATGGTTTGCTTGGAATTGTTATCTGGGTGGCATTCCTTCAGTCCGGTGTACACGCAACAATTGCCGGAGTACTGCTGGCTCTTACCATACCCGGTAAAGCCCGAATTAACTCAAAGAGCTTTATTACACGCTCTAAAAATATTATCTCGGAACTGGAGACAAATTGTGAAATCGGGGATATGGTACCAACCAGCAAAGAATTTAATTCAGGGGTGTTTGAGCTGGAATCGAACTGTGAGAAGGTTTTGGCGCCAATGCAGAGGATAGAGCATTTTCTTACTCCCTGGGTGGCGTATTTCATTATGCCTGTATTCGCTCTTGCAAATGCCGGATTAGTAATAGACGCAGAGCTGGTAGGGTTATTCTTTAACCCGATAACGCTCGGAATTATATTCGGTTTATTCATTGGGAAACAAATCGGAGTAACATTATTCTCCTGGATTGCGATAAAATTAAAAATAAGCGCGCTGCCGGAAAATGTGGATTGGAGGATGATATATGGCGTTTCCTGTCTTGCAGGTATAGGGTTTACTATGTCGCTCTTTATCAGCAATCTTGCTTATGGTGCAAATCTATATGGGCAGGAAGCAAAGCTTGGTATCCTGGTCGCTTCATTACTATCAGGAATATTTGGAGCTCTTGTATTAAGGACAAAGAAAAAAGATACTGAATCAAAAACCGGAGTAATAACTCCCGATGCATAAAGGAAACATTATAATATCCGGTGGGACGGGACTGATAGGCAGTCATCTCGCCAAAAAAATGGCATCATCGGGACATAAAGTTTATATTTTAACCCGTGACCCAAAAAAGCATAAACCGGAGCATTCGAACATTGAATTTGTAAAGTGGGAACTACACGAGAGGGATGAGTTTTATAAAGAATTCTTTGAAAACGCGTATGCTGTGGTAAATTTAGCGGGAGCGTCCATTGGTAAAAGATGGAATGATGAATATAAAAAAGTTTTATATGACAGCAGGATAGATACCACTAAAAAAATTGCCAATATTATATTAAAATGTGAAACCCCTCCCCGGGTGCTTCTCAGCGCTTCAGGGACAGGAGCATATAAGAACGGAGGCGATGACCGGATCGACGAAGATTATCCCACCGGAAATGATTTCCTTGCCAGGCTTTGCAAAGACTGGGAGGATGCAGCATTAAAAGCTTCCGGAGCCGGGACGAGAGTAATTATAGCAAGAAATGGAGTTGTACTCGATAAAAACGAAGGCGCACTTCCTCAAATGGTCACTCCAATAAAATTTTTTACCGGTGGATGGCAGGAAAACGGGAAGCAGTGGTTTCCCTGGATACACATAGATGATATCATAAATATGTATATTTGGGCAATCGAATCCGGACCATCAGGAGTAATGAATGCAACTTCACCTAACCCGGTACGAAACAAAGAATTTTGCAAAACGCTGGCAAAGCAGATTCATCGCCCGTGTTTGATCGGAATCCCGGCTTTTATGTTAAAATTGGTGCTTGGAGAATTCGCAAATTCCCTGCTCGTGAGCGCGAGGGTAATCCCTCAAAAAGCTTTGAATAAAGGCTTTAAGTTCAAATATCCAAACCTTGATGAAGCATTAAAGAATTTATTTGCAAGATGAGCCTCTTCCTGACCGAAATAATGCTTACAAGCTTTCAACGGCTATTCTTTTCAAAGTTTAATATCAATCCTGAGGATATCGTGCCCATTAAAGAGGGAGCTTCACGCAGAAGAATATTCAGGATCACAGGCGGCGATGTCACCTGTATTGGCATATATAATGAAAATACGAGAGAGAATCTTGCTTTTGTTGAATTTACCCGTGCCTTCAGAAACTATGGGCTAAATGTTCCTGAAATATATAACGTCTCCGAAGATCTGCAGTTTTACATACAGGAAGACCTCGGTGATATAACGCTTTATGATCTGAATGGTCAGGTGAAAAATTCTGACTTACTCAGATTATATGAAAAAGCTCTTACTGAATTACTGAAATTTCAGATATTGATAAAGGATAATCTTGACTATGACCTGTGCTATGAAACGAAAGTATTCGATAAGTTTCAGTTAGGAGCTGACATGGCAAAGTTTGATAATTACTATCTGAAGCAATTTGGAATTGTGATTGATGAAAAACTTACGGAAAGCGCGATATTAAAAATAAGCCGTGAGTTTCTTTCTGAAGACAATAGTTTTTTCACATACCGGGATTTCCAGCCTCGTAATATAATGATAAAAAATGACGAGATGTATTTTATCGATTACCAGTCAGGAAGAAAGGGTCCATTACTATACGATTTAGCTTCTTTTCTTTATTCGGGAAGTATCTCATTAAATGAAACCGGTCGTGAGTATTTACTAAATTTTTACCTGGAAAAGCTTTCCGATTATATCATTTTCAGCCGTAAAATTATGAAGGACAGGTTTTATTACATAGCTCTATCGAGAATACTCCAGATACTGGGGAGTTACGGTTTTACATTTAAAGCCAAAAATGACAACAAAGTTCTTACAAAAATTCCCAAGGCACTCAGTAACCTATCGCAAATATCATCAAAGATAAAAGACCGGGATGTAAATAACTTTATCGATAGCTTGGTAAAACAGAAGAAATTCGTAAATATAAATTAATTACTCGTAACGAAGAGCATCTATTGGATTTAATTGTGAAGCTTTATGCGCGGGATAAACTCCGAAAATTATTCCTACAGCAGAACATACCAGTACACCTATTAAAGCCCAGTCGTAAGGTATTACCACAGGGGAGCTTAGAAAGGCTCCGAGAAGATTCCCGGTTATGACACCAAGGATTATTCCAACAAACCCGCCTAATTCACAGAGAATAATGGCTTCCACCAGAAACTGCAGCAGAATACTCCTGCTTTTAGCACCGATAGCTTTCCTTATGCCGATTTCCCGGGTCCTTTCAGTTACTGACACCAGCATAATATTCATAATGCCTATTCCGGCGGCAAGCAAAGCAATGAATGAAATAAAACCTGCTCCGTATTTAAAATACTTCGTAAAATTATCAACCTCACCTATCAAAGAATCATTGGAATAGATCGAGAAATTATCCTCTTCACCGGGTTTTACTTTACGGATCACGCGCATAACATTTATGACGTTCTCCATCGTAGCAGCGAAAGTCTCCTGGCTCGATGCCTGTATGGCGATATTAATCGAGCGGTTGTTTTTACCGTATATCTGGTGCATTGCGGTGATGGGAATAAGGGCAAAATTATCCGAGCTGGTACCGAAGTTCTCTCCCTGCGGCTCAATGACTCCTACAATTGTAAATGGATGACCATCGAGTATTATCTGCCTGTCCAGAGGATATTGGTTAGGAAATAGCTTGTCCACCACATCCATACCCACCACGCAAACCTTGTTGGCATTCTGCACGTCAAACTGGGTCACAAACCTTCCCCACATTATTTTCTTATTATTACAATCCAGGTATTCGGGGGTAATGCCCCCTATATAGTTATTGGGGTTAGTTTGCTCAAGGTCGGTTTTAAATATCTTCTCATATACATAGTCTTCAAGAGAAATGCTTTTGTATACTGTTGCCGTTTCTATGAGGCGTTTTCCCTGGTCATACGTGATGTCGGGACGGTTTCTGTATTTCCTGTTCGAACCGGGACCCCCAACATCCAGTGCCGGATATTTTTGAATCTGAAATGTATTACTGCCTAATTCGCTCAAACCTGACTCGATACCTGCCTGCAGCGCATTCAACAGCGTCATAATCGCAATAATTGAAAAAACGCCTATAACTATGCCCAGAAGTGTGAGAAAAGCCCTGAGTTTATTCACTCTTAAAGTACTTAATGCTAATTTTAAAATTTCTATAAATGACATAGCTAAAATTTATTCGTATCTCAACGCGTCAACAGGGCGCATTTTTGAAGCCTGGTAAGCAGGAAAAAATCCCGCGAGCACACCAAATAAAACTGAAATGAATAACGAAAGGAATATTACCCACAGTGGCATTGCAGTGGGTAGTACAGTTGCATCTATTATTACACTTATGGGATATGATATGAGTAAACCTATGATCCCGCCGAGAAGACATATTAAACAGGACTCCACCAAAAACTGAAGTAGAATGGTACTGCGTTTCGCGCCGATCGCCTTCCTGACGCCAATTTCCTTTGTCCGTTCCTTCACTGAAACAAACATTATATTTGCAATGCCGACAGAGCCTACTACAAGAGCAAGGGCAGTAATAAGAGTACCAATTATCTTAATAAGCCCCGTAAGGGACTCATATGTGCTTTTAAAGGCTTCCTGCTGATTGACACCAAAGTCGTTAGGCTCTCCATATGGGATATTGCGGGCTTTACGAAAGATTGAAATGACTTCCTGTTTAGTCTCTTCCATATTATTAATGTCTTCGGCCCTGATATTAATGGACAAGCTCCGTTTAGTTCCAAACAGTGTAAAGAAACGGTTTATTGGTATGATTATCTGATTATCCATACTGAAAAGTCCCAGAAGACTCCCCTGCTTTTCAAGTACACCTATAATTTTAAATGAATAGCTGCCAATCTTGATCGTTTTTCCAATCGGGTTCTGATTTGTAAAAAAAGCATCTTTTATGTCCATCCCGATGCAGCAAACGGGGTATCCTCCTTCTGACTCTCTCTGGGTAAAAAATCTTCCTTCATCTACTTCAATGCTGTTTGTAATGCGATAGGAGTCATCAGTGCCAATAATCTGAACCATCGATAAAGCAAGGTTTCCATACTTTACCATCTGTCCCGTACCAACCATAGGGGTAACTGAAATCGCGCTTTGCAGATTACGATCCAGAAATTCATATTCTGTCATCGTAATGTCCTTGCGGTTACGGTAAAATGACCAATCCTCCTTACCAAACCACTCAAATTTCTGTACATACAACACATCTGCGCCAACAGCTGATATACTTTCAGCAAAAGCTCTATTGATTCCCTCAATAACGGTCTGCATAAGAGTGACAGCTGTGATACCTATAACAATTCCAAGCGTAGCTAGCAGCGTGCGCATCTTATTTCCGGAAATGGCGCTATATGCCATTAAAATACTTTCCTTTATTTCCAGAAAAAGATTCATTTAGGCAATTATCCCTTCATTTTTCAATCTTTCGCCTTTCTCACTTAAAATGTCTTCCTCTATGAGACCATCCCGTAATCTTATAATCCTGTTAGCTTTCTGAGCTATATCGTCTTCGTGAGTTACCAGTATGATAGTATTTCCTTTTGCCCATAGATCATCAAAGAGATCCATTATCTCAATGCTTGTTTTAGTATCCAGGTTTCCTGTAGGCTCATCCGCAAGGATGATAGAAGGATTATTAACTAACGCTCTAGCAACAGCTACTCTCTGCCTTTGTCCCCCTGAAAGCTCATTAGGTCTGTGCATCATCCTGTCACCAAGATTTACACTAATCAAAGCTTCTTCAGCCCTCTCTTCTCTATCAATTTTACTCATTCCCGAATAAATGAGGGGCAGCTCGACATTTTGCAGTGCGTTGATACGCGGCAGCAGATTAAATGTCTGGAATACGAATCCAATCTCTTTATTCCTTATCTCTGCGAGTTCATCATCATCTAATTCACTGACATTATTCTTATTAAGTATGTACTCTCCGCTGGTGGCAGTATCAAGGCACCCAATGATATTCATTAGTGTAGATTTACCCGACCCGGAAGGACCCATAATGGCGACGTATTCATTGCGTTCAATGTCGACGCTTACACCGTTCAGCGCATAAAGCTCTTCCTCTCCCATCACATATAGCTTGGAAACATCTTTTATCTCGATAATCTTATCCTGCATCCGGGTCATCTTTTTTCTTGTTTTTATCCTCGATCTTTACCTTTGTATCATTTTCGAGATCGGTATTTATTGCTTTAAAGCTGCCTTTTACGACCTGCTCACCTTCATTTATGCCATCTTTGATTTCAATGTAAGCATCATCACTAATGCCCGTGGTAACTACTTTCTTTTTAGCAAATCCGTTATCCACAATGAAGACAACTTCCGGGGGTTTTTCTTTCTTCTCTCTGGATTTCTGGATACTCAGATTTTCATTACCCGTCTCTGTCCCCTCTTCGGTGTCACTTTCCTCATTACCTTCTTCGCTATCTTCTCTTATTGTTACAGATTGGATAGGTACAGATAGTACATCGAACTTCTTTTCAACTTCAATAAAAGCGGTACAGCTCATACCCGGTCTCAGATCAACATCGTTATTTACTATTCTTATCTTAACTATGAAGTTAACAACTTCCTCCTGTGTGCCCATTGCGGTTGTCTGCGCTGAATTACCTACTTCATAGACCACTCCTATAAAATCTTTTCCCGGGAAAGCATCGATTTCTACCCTTGCCGTATCACCAACTTTCACCTTTGCGACATCAGTCTCTCCCACCTCGACCTGGCATTCCATTTTTGACAGATCAGAGATGGTCATAATATTTGAACCCTGGTTAGAGATCGTTCCGAGCACCTTTTCACCGGGTTCATTATTTAGAGTTGTTACTGTTCCACTGATTGGAGCATTTATGGTGGTTTTTGATATATCGTATCTCACCGAGTTTACCGCTGCCTGCTGTTGATTGATTTGAGCCCTTATTGTATTCATTTGCGCAAGCGTCTGATCGACATTACTTTGAGCGAGATCAAGCTCACTTTGTGTAGCAAGTCCTTTATCATAAAGTTGTTTTATTCTGCTTAGCTCCAGTTCAAATTTTCTTAAAGTTACTTCCTGCGCCTGTAAATTACTTCTCTGAACATTTACTCCTGCTTGTTGCTGCTGAAGCAATGGATAATAAACATCCGGTTTTATTTTGACTACCAGGTCACCCTGGTTAACCTGTTCTCCTTCTTTAAAGGGCAGGGAGACGATTTCACCACTAACCTCCGCGCTAATGTCCACCTGGATCTCGGATTGTACCTTTCCTGTTGCAGTTACGGTTTGAGTTATGTTTCTTTTCTGAACCGGCTCTACTTCTACCTCAAGTGCAACTTCCTTATTGCTTGAAACAACAACTGCAATAACAATGATAATCAGCAAAGCTCCTATTATAGCAAATAACAGTCCTTTTTTAGATTTCTTCTTCTTCCTTTTCACCTTTGGCATATTAGCCGAAGGAGTTGGAGTCGGTTGAATTTTTGGATCTGACATTATTTGTTTGTTATTTTATTTTATGTAATTTTTAGTATGATAAAACACCTAAGTAATAGTCTATCTGTCTTTGAGCAAATAGAAAATTATAAATGGCATTACTTTGCTGTATCCTTAGATTATTCAATGAAGTTGTTGCAGTCTGGACTTCAAGAATAGTACCCAATCCAACCCTGTAATTTTCCTCAGCCAGCAATTTATCTTGTTCAGCAGATCTAATGCTTCTGTCGAGTATCTCAGCTTGCTTATAAGCCGTTTCCAGGTCCATCACAGCCTTTTTTACTTCCGCATATATCCTTACCTCCAGGAATGATAATTCTTCCTGTCTTTGACGAATGTTTACTTCAGCTATTTCTTTGGTACTTTTTAAGTCAAAACCGATAAATATTGGATATGATATGGTGATTCCGTATGATGCAACCCGTGTATTGGTAACCTCATCTAAGGCGGTACCGGAAAGATTGAAATCCCCAAAGGCAGAAACAGTGGGGAAATATAAGCTTCTTTCTGCGATATCAAGATCTATTCTACGTGTATTAATATCCTGGATCAGTGCCTTGTAATCATACCTATTGTCTACAGCTCTGTTTACCAGGGCATCTGTATTTGAATAATTATCAAGTGTCGTTCTAAGCTCGGCTACAGTAATATTAGTATTTATGCCGCTTGCGCTCAAGCCTATTTCTTTATTAATGTCATCGTTCATTGAAAGCAGAAGATCTACTTTTGATTTTTCATATTCATTCAGGGAAATCTCAAGTGTCAACTCATTCTGAGCAACCTGAACCTCCTGCCTGTAAACATCAGCCAAAGTTGACCGTCCGGCATCCATAAAGGCGCGAATTCTTTCAAGCTGAGCCTGGGATTCTGCCAGATTGTCCCGGTTAATTATAACTTCCTGCTCCTTCTTTAGAGCATCGAAGTAATTGAAATTAACGTTTAAAGCTACTTCCCTTTTGGCATATTCAAGGTCAAGCCTAAGCTTAGTATAATTTGATTCATTAAGATCTACAGACCTGAAATTAGTAAAGCCATTAAAGAGAGTAAGCTGTGAGTTTAGCCTTAAATTGAAATTATCGGACGTTGTATTCTGGTCACCGATTGGTATGGGTACACCATTCTGGAAAATAACCCCACCTTTAGAAAAGGTATGGTTTCGCGTCCAACCCCCGCTGAATGTCAATGAGGGAAATATATCCCCCTCAACAGATTCAGTCGTGTATCCCTGAATAGCGAGGCTGTTTTCTATTGATTCTACATTAATATTATTTTGAACACCAATCCTTACTGCTTCATTGAGATCAATAATCTCCTGCGAATATGAGTGTTTATGAAATGCAAACAACAATGCCGCAAGTATTAATACTTTCTTTGCCATCGAAAAAGATTTTAATAGTTTGGAATCCCGATAATCGGCTTAATAAGTAAGAATATAAACAGTTTAAAAAACTGAAAATATGTAAAAATTATTTATATTCCATACCCGGCACCTGTATATTTGACGAAAAAGTTCCCCGAAGGTTGCACAATCCCGATGCATCTATTTGAATTAAGACATATATAATGTTAATGATTTTAATTATTTTCATTATCAATAAACCTGAAATAATGATATACATTACCAGAAAAGAACACTTTTCGTCCGCTCATAAATTAAACAACAACATCCTTTCGGAAGCAGAAAACAAGGAAATCTACGGAAAATGCAATGATTTTCATGGGCATAATTATTATCTGGAAGTAACTTTGAAAGGTACTCCCGATCCTGACAGCGGTTATGTAATGGACCTCAAAAAGCTCAAAAGGATAATCCAAACTGAAATATTGGAAAAAGTAGACCACAAATACCTTAATGATCTGGACATATTCAAAGATACAATTCCAACTACCGAAAGAATGGCAATAGTTTTCTGGAATCTGCTGGAGAGTAAAGTGAAAAGTGACAATGCACGGCTATATTCAGTGAAGCTTTACGAAACAGCAAAGAACTATGTAGAATACCTGGGAGAAGAATAATAGAATAATTGACGAAAGCCGAACTAAAATATTATCAATCTTTAAACAAAAAGAAAACACGTGAAGAAGAAGGAAAATTTCTTATTGAAGGAGAGCATTTAATCGAGGAAGCAATGTCATCAAAGTTTTATTCCGAGTCAATAGAGCGAATATTTATCAGGAATAACTTTGATAATAAAACCTTACTGGATCAGATACAGACTTCCCGCATTAAGCAGGATGTTTTAGATACTAAAGCATTTGAAAAACTTTCTGAAACAAAGACACCACAGGGAATAATTGGAGTTGTAAATATTCCTGATATTGATGAAAATATTTCCGGGAACCTGGTGATAGCTCTTGATAATCTCAATGATCCGGGTAATCTGGGTACTATCCTCAGAACAGCTTATTGGTTTGATGTTTCTTATGTAGTTCTAAGCAATAATTCCGTCGATATACATAATCCTAAAGTCCTGCGCGGATCGCAGGGAGCAGTCTTTAATATTCCCATTCTACAAAACATTGATCTCGGAGAATACCTCGATAAAAAACACATTGAAGGATGGAAGATAATTCTCACATCGCTTGATTCGCCAAACTATCTCGAGGATTTAAGTTTCAGTAATAGCGATAAAATCATATTTGTATTTGGAAACGAAGCGGCCGGGATCTCCGAAAATATACTCGGCGATCAAAGATTCAAAAAAGTTAAGATAAGATCTTATTCTGATTGCGAATCGCTTAATGTTGGAATTTCGGCAGGGATTGTTTTAAATGAGTACCGCTCCCGCGTGAAATAAATTTTTCACGCGGATGCTATAAATTTATTATTGCTTTGCATTTGCAGGTTCTACAAAGACATTCTTACCTTTCATTCTTGCCTTATTCATAGAGATTAACGCCTTATCTACGTATTTAGCTTCTATTTCAACGAAGCTAAATTTATCAAAAATATCGATGGCACCTACTGCCTTACCGGGCATTCCGACTTCCCCGGAAAATGCACCTACAAGGTCTTTGGGCTGGATACTTTGCTTTTTTCCAAGGTTGACGAATAAACGTACCATACCCGAACCGTTTCTTTGCTCAGGCTTAGCCTTTTCCTCTTCCTTATTGGATTCGCCCTCAAGAAGTATTTTTAATAATCCAGTTGCTATCTCAGCTGACGTGTAATCTTCACTTAAGAGCTTATCCAGAATTTCTCTGTACTTTGGCAGATCTTTTCCTTCGTCGATGATCTCTTTTATCTCGCTGATTATTTCATTAGTTCGTATCATTTCCACATCCTTGATGGATGGAATGCCTTGCCTGTGTATTTTGGTCTTAGTGTATTTTTCTATGTCCCTGATCTTAAAAATATCCTTACCCGTCACAAAAGTAAATGCCTGCCCTGACCTTCCGGCTCTGGCTGTCCGCCCTATGCGGTGTACATAATACTCAATGTCCTGCGGCAGGTCATAATTAAATACTGCATCTATCTCATCAACATCTATCCCTCTTGCAGCTACGTCGGTAGCTATCAGAATATCAATGTCACCCGAGCGGAATTTTGCCATCACCTTATCTCTAACCTGCTGCCTGAGATCACCGTGAAGGCCTTCCGCAAAGTAACCCCTTGCCTGTAGATGGGAAACCAGCTTATCTACTCCCCTTTTTGTATTACAAAAAACAATTGAAAGCTCGGGGTCGTGGATATCGATCAGTCTCGTTAGAACCTCAAGCTTCATATTAGGCTTTACTTCCATATAATACTGATTGATATTTGGCACTGTAAGTTCTTTTGGAACTACCTTTACCATTTCAGCCTTAGTCAGGTATTTTTTTGAAAGCTCTAATATTGCTTTTGGCATGGTTGCGGAAAACAGAACAGTCTGTCTATCCTTTGGTGTGGATTTCAGGATAAACTCAATATCATCTCTGAATCCCATATCGAGCATTTCATCAGCCTCATCCAATACTACCGTACTCACATTATCCAGTTTAATGGTCTTTCTCATAAGATGGTCTTTGAGTCTTCCGGGAGTAGCAATTATAATCTGAACAGTTCCGGCTCTCAAAGCCTTTATCTGTCTGTCTATTGGCTGACCACCATAGATCGGAAGCTCGTGAATGCCCTTTTTGTATTTAAGGAGTTCACTTAGCTCCTCTGCGACCTGTATGGATAATTCTCTTGTAGGGCAAAGGATTAATGCCTGTATTGATTTACTACCTGTGACTTTTTCTATGATTGGAATTCCAAACGATGACGTTTTGCCTGTTCCTGTCTGTGCCTGCCCTATTACATCCCTACCCTCGAGTAAAAGTGGAATTGCCTGTGACTGAATCGGTGTAGCTTCTTCATATCCCATTTCTGCTATTGCCTTTAAAACGTCCGCTGATAACTTTAATTCTTCAAACCTAACTGTGTTCATTAACTATAATTAATTTAAAAAGAAAAAACCTCCAAAATCCCGGAGGTTTAATAACTGTATCAAAATAATACGTTTTTAAGATACATATATTATTTAACATTAAATAGATAAATAAAAAAACCCCCTGTTTCAGGGGGTTTTTTATAAAACTTAGATATTTGAAAATTACTTAATTAAAAGCATTTTTCTTGTAGCAGTAAAGAATTCCGTTTCAAGCTTATAGTAATATACGCCTGAAGCTAATCCATTTCCGTCGAAATCAACATTGTAAATACCTGCATTTTGTGAGCCGATATTATATAGTTTTACTCTTTCGCCTGCGCCGTTATACACAGTCAGTTTAACCGATGTATTTTTAGCAAGGGTATAGGTTATTTTAGTTGTCGGATTGAATGGATTTGGGTAATTCTGCAAAAGATCAAACTTAGCAGGAACGTTTGTCTCGTTTCCGGTAATTGACGAAACTGTACTCGAAGCATAAATAACTTTTGTTCTTCTGTGAACAGGTGTACCGTTTGGACCTTCAGCAATAACAGTTACTGTATAAGCTCCGGGCGTAAGATTATTCGCAGTTAATCTAACATACCTTGTTCCCGTAGGTGAAGGAAGAATATTTCCACTTGGGTAAGATATGGTTAAACTGGCACCCGGGTTTGGACTTACTGTAGCACTGAATTTAACTGTATCGGTATATAATTTTACAGCCGGAATGTCTGCTATTAAATCTATGTGACCGCTCACTGAATTAAGACTATCTGTTATTGAAGAAAGTTTATATGCAAAATCAGGGAAATAGGAACCCATATTCTGATAGTTACAATTTCTTGGGTCATACCATACAGCATATCCAACTTTTTCATTTGCTGTCATAGCATCATAATCACCTCTGTAACAGTTTTGATTAGGACCACAAGCAGGACATGGATAAGTCCATGATGCATTTGATATTCTTTGATTTGGGGCGAAAGTTTGACCGCCATCCGTAGAATAAGTTGCCCATACTCCGGTTTGATACGTTGCAGGATTTTCCCTTGTATCGTACCACTTTATGTAAAGCTTTCCTGTTTCTTTTTCACACCATATTGCAGGAAACCATTGATCACTTGCAGTAGGATTTGCATTATCGTTTACAATAATGGGACTTGACCAGGTCGAGCCCATATTATCACTGTATTGGAGGAAAATGTCAGGTTTGTTTCCGTTTCCAACAGGTCTGTTAGATGCATAAACGAGATAAGCTCTTCCTCTATGAGGACCATAGCTATTGTCCATTGCGATCATCGGATAAGGTCTGGTTCGAGCATTATTAATTACATTTCTTCCGGCAGAATTCAATGTGCCGACATAACCGGCTACATTTAAGCTGGACACCTGTGTAAAATTTGCACCGCCATTTGTGGAACGATGGAATGTATAAGTTACATTAGAACTGGTACCGGTATTTGTAACATATAAAACACATCCGCCCTGTGTTGCTCCGTTTGGACCAACTGCTATCATAACACCGGGGATATTGTTAGAAGCTGTATAAGTTTGTGCCCAGGTAGTACCTCCATTGGTTGAGCGGGTAAAAGGTCCTGTACCTCCACTGCCTGTTATTGCAGCATAAAGATAACCACCATAAGGACCGTTTGATTGATCTACTGCAAGAGTATTTCTATCGACACCGGCAACTGACAATACCGGGGCTGTCCAGGTATTTCCGTTGTTAGTGGATTCATAAATATACTGTCCGTTTACACCGGATGCATAATATAATACACCATTACTGTCATATGCAGTCCATGGATCACAACACGTACTAGGATGATATGAAGGATTTACTTCCTGCCAGTCAAGACCGTTTGTTGTATTATATGCGTCCTGAGCAGCTGCAGAACTTGAATTTACACCAAAAAATAACCATTTAGGATTTCTTGGGTTTGTTGCCATATGCTGTTCTGCATTTGAAAAGCCAATATCAAAATTATCAAAACCCTGAGCATCAGTTATAACATCCAGTTCACCGTCGTGATGCATGTGTTGTGATAATTCATATGACTCTTTGGTTGGTCTGTCCAACAATGGATCATTATCATTAAAGATCCACTGGTTTCCATCACCTTGTCCTTGTAATAATATAAAGCCCCCCATAACAAATACTATAAGTACAAGGTTACGCCCTAAAGCGCTTTTAAAAAATTTGGGGAAATTATTCATTGTTCTCCTTTCAATGGTTTTTCCAATGATTTAGAACAATTAAGGAATCCATTAACTAAAAATAGTTGACAAAATTAGTTAACAAATTACGCCATTAATTGTTTAAGTTAGTTGACAAAGGGTTTATTTAAACTTATTTAGGTTAAAATATTGTTTCAAAAAGAGTAAGTCAATGAAATTTACCGAATACAGGATTAAACATTTTAATTTACAAATTAACATAAATTTATTATCTTATGTTTACCTATATTTAAAATGCTGATCAAAACTAAACACATATTTTTCCTTATAATTCAATTAAGTCTTATTTTTCAGTTTTCGGAAAAATCGTGGGCTATCGATTATTGGACTCAACAAAACACTCCAACGGATGTAAAATTGTTAAGATGTTCTTTTCCTGACACACTTAATGGATGGGCGTGTGGTGATTTTGGGACAATACTCCATACATCAAATGGAGGAAAAAACTGGAATCTACAGACCTCACCAATAGATTTTTACATACACGATATTTACTTTCTTGATAATAATACCGGGTGGGCTGTCGCAAATGAGTTTTTCTATGAAGGAAGTATAATTCTTTCCACTACAAATGCCGGAGTTACCTGGGATACAACCCAATTTTTTGATACAACAATTTTTCTCACTACAATTCACTATACAGATTCAGTGAATGGATGGGTGGGAGCAATCACCGGAGATATATACAAGACCACCAATGCAGGACTTGACTGGACATACACACCTAATGATTCCGGGATGTTTTCCGGATTCCGGATAAATCGATTTCGATTCTATTCTCCTGATTACGGGTATGCAGTTGGAGGGCAGATAGACATTGTAGGTACGATATGGAGAACGGACAACAACGGAGGTTTATGGACATCCCAGGGATTATCCCCTGAACCCATCTATGATATCTATTTCTTCGACTCCACAAATCTAATGGCGACTGGTGGAGATCCGGACTACGGAGCATTTATGCTTAAGTCAAGTAATGCAGGAGCTAACTGGGAATACACTTCGATTGAACTGTATGGGCAGGGAGAAACTATTGCGCACCGTACTGCGTCTGAATTCTGGGTACCTCTTGCATACGCGGAAACATTTGCAATGACAACAAATGCCGGCAATAACTGGGCTGAAGTTCCCGTGACACAAACTCTCGGAGTATGGGATGCGAGATTTGTTACACCAAATCACGGCTGGGCTGTAGGTGACAGCGGGCTCGTGCTTAAATTCAATCCTGATGCTGTAAACATTAACAATCAAAATGTATCAGTACCTTCTTCACTAACACTGCATCAAAATTACCCCAATCCCTTCAATCCTTCCACTACAATTGAATATGAGTTATCAAAGCCCGGATATGTAAAGCTCCTGGTGTATGACATTAACGGAAAACAAATGGAGTTTATTGATCTTGGACCGAAATTTACCGGTAGTTATAAGTTCAGTCTAAACGGGAAAAATTATCCTTCAGGTGTGTACTATTATAAACTGACATCAGGGGATTTTTCACAAACAAAGAAAATGGTCATAATTAAGTAACTGCTTCTAAGTAACTGCTTCTTTGTATAGTATCTCCAGAGCTTTGGTAGCTGCCCTCAATATATTTCTCTCTCTATTGTCTCCAAAATTAAATTTCTTAGCGTAAGTCTTATCCTTATCCGAATACCCTATCCAAACGAGTCCAACAGGCTTCTCCTCACTTCCTCCTGCAGGTCCGGCTATACCGGTTGTAGATACCGATACATCCGCATTAAATCTCTTCCGCGCTCCTTCTGCCATTTCCTTTGCTGTCTGCTCACTTACTGCTCCGAACTGTTTCAAGGTTTCTTCCTTCACACTCAGAACTTCCATTTTGGCTTCATTCGCATACGTGGTCACCCCGCCCAGATAATAATCCGAACTACCCGGAATAGCCACAATCGTCGATGATATCATCCCACCTGTACAGGACTCTGCTACGGCAAGATTTAGTTTTTTCTTTTTAAGAGATTCACCCAGCTTCGTTTCCAACCTGTCATCACCGACTCCGAAAATAAAATCTCCGGCCTTATCTCTTATGATGTTTTCAATTTTGTCAAGAAGTGTTTCAGCATCAGCATCATTCTCAGCTTTTATCTGTACTCTCATCCTGACACCTGAAGCCGAAGGCAGATAAGCGAGCTTACCGCCATTCAGAACATCTTTCAAATCTCCAACCTTCTCATATAATGAAGATTCGCCTATCCCCGTCGTAAGGATAGTCCTGTACCTCATTACATAATCTATTTTGTTTTTAAAATATTCAGTGAGGTGGGGTATGACAT
>JAEYVS010000095.1 GCA_023429265.1 Bacteroidota bacterium
AAAAATATATTAACTGCCCAACATAGTAAGGGTTAAGTGTCGGTATCTCAATTATAAGATTCGGGACATTACCGTCCAGGTGCGCCATCATTGTACCTTCCATAGCCTTTTGATTAACTTCTCCAAGTCTTTTTCCCGCGATGTAATTCAACCCATCCAGGTCAGCAGCGTCTTCGGGGATCTCCAATGTATGTTTTTCATTACGGATATTAATCACGGTTTCGAAGATATTTCTTACGCCGTCCTGAACCATCTGCCCCATCGAGTGGAGATCCGTGGTGTAAATTACTCCTGCCGGAAAAATCCCTTTACCGTTTTTCCCTTCGCTTTCACCATAGAGCTGCTTCCACCATTCGATAAAATACTGCATTTTTGGAGTATAGCTGACCATAATTTCTATGGCTTTACCCTTTTCGTAAAGGAGGTTTCGAATGATTGCGTACAGATTTGAGATATTATTCCCGGGTTCCTGATCTTCCTTCAGTATATTTTCAATATCCTGAGCGCCTTTGACCAGTTCACGGATGTCAATCCCCGCGCAAGCAACCGGCAGTAAACCAACGGGAGTGAGAACGGAAAATCTTCCTCCTACATCGTCAGGAATGATATAAGTTCTATAGCCTTCTTCATCCGAAAGCTTTTTCAATGCGCCTTTTTCTTTGTCAGTTATTGAGATAATACGTGATTGAGCGCCGTCCTTCCCATACTTTGCCTCAATGTGATTTTTGAGGATACGAAATGCAATGGCCGGTTCAGTTGTAGTACCTGATTTGGATATTACTATAATAGAGTAATCTTTTTTATCCAGCATTGACGTGAGTTCAGCAAGATAATCCTCTGAGATATTGTTCCCGGCATAGATTATGGACGGATTACCTTTACCATATTCAGGAAAAAATGAAGAAAGAGCCTCAACTACTGCCCTTGCTCCGAGGTATGAGCCGCCAATCCCTATCACGATAATAACATCTGAATTTGTACGAAGTTTGTGTGCTGTTTCCTCAATATCCCGAATTTCATTTTCGGAAATATTTGAGGGAAGGTCCAGCCATCCGAGGAATTCGGCTCCTCTGCCTGTGCGGTTAGTCATTGAGTGATGTATATCGCCGACTTTTTCACGGAATGAATTTATTTCATCTTCTGTGAGAAAGTCATTTATACCGTCCGTAATTAAAGAGATATTCTGCATATTATAATTTTAATCCAAAACCAAAAGAAATCTCATTGTCTTTGGTTTTCTTATCCTCATGCTCAAATTTTCCATTAATGGAAGCACGTTCCTTAGCATCCAGGTATATTGTCAAAATTGCACCGTATTTGTAGAAAGAACTTTTATCTTTTTCAAGCTGAGCCTGGTAATCACCATATACTGTTAAAGTCATATAGTATCTTTTAATGGATGCGCTGCCTTTAGTTATGGTGTATAATGAATTGACATCATCTTTAACCTTTTTCTCCAGATCCTCTTCATATGCCATCCCAAACATCGGATTGATTCCAAATATCCATCTGTCATCCTTTCCGTTGTATTTGAATTTAACATCTGAAACATTCCGAATCGGGATCACAAAATTTGGAAATGCCGGCTGAAATACAAGCTGACTTTTAAATATTCTCTCTTCTGTGAAAAAATCTTTTGAATAAGAAACAGAAGGTTCTAATTTTCCGGTTGCATATGGTGTATTATACAAGGTGTATTCACCAATAATCATACCGGTTAATTTCTGTGTTTTCTTTTTCCCGTGGCTCACATAGTCAAACTGGGCAGCCGGGTAAACTGCAAAGTCCTTCCAGGTAAAGAGCATATACATCACCGCTGCATCCACGGTAAATATGGCATCATCATCTTCCACCTTTTTATACGAAAAGATTGCAGGTTTTGTCGTTTCCGACTTCACGTCAAAGCCTTTACGTACCTCGATTATCCTGGCTACTTTATCCATAAAAGAGTCTTCGGCAGATTCGGTTGAATCTTTATCTTTTTTCTGAGCAAAAGAAGAAACTGACATTAAAAGAATAAATAACAAACAAATTTGTGCGGTTTTCATTTATTATTTTGTTAAAAGTTTGAGAGAGGGTTGAGGAACTATAAGATAATTTTATAATCCCAATCCGGTCTCAAACACAGTATTCAGGTGTTGTAAACTAATTTAATGTCGTTTGCGTATTCTCCTGCATTTTTTCTCAGTTCATTAATATCGGTGTCAAGTTCACCATTTACGAGAACTACACCCATTCGGCGGTAAACTCTCGTGGAAGGTTTACCGAAGATCCTTATATCCGTATTATCTTTTGAAGTAACTGACTCCAGGCCAGAATATGATGGCTCTTTATCACTTTCTTTATCAGCAAGAATGACAGCGCTGACACCATACTTTTCAAGTTTAATTGCCGGGATTGGGAGTCCGAGCACCGCCCTTAGATGGAGTTCAAATTCATTAAAATTCTGAGTGCCGGCTAAAGTCACCATACCTGTGTCGTGAGGGCGAGGCGAGAGTTCCGAAAAATATACCCCATCCTCTCCAAGAAAAAATTCTACTCCCCATATACCATACCCGGTCAGTGAAGCAGTGACCTTCTTAGCCATATCCTGTGCCTCTTTTAAAAGCGCATCGGATATCGAAGCGGGCTGCCAGCTCTCCATATAATCACCCCGCTCCTGTCTGTGTCCAATAGGCGGGCAGAATAAGGTCTCCCCTTTTTTTTGAGTAACCGTAAGCAATGTAATCTCTGTATCGAATTTTACAAACTCCTCGACTATGACCTCATTCACATCGCCGCGTCCTTTTGAGGCGGCAGACTCCCAGGCTTTTTCTATGTCAGATTCCGATTTAATAGTGGACTGGCCTTTGCCGGATGATGACATCAGTGGTTTTACTACGCAGGGAATTCCTATGTTTTTTACTGCAGTTTTTAATTCTTCGTAGGAACCGGCATATTCATATTTCGCAGTTTTTAGTCCAAGCTCTTTCGAGGCGAGGTCGCGGATTGCTTTACGGTTCATAGTAAAATTAGCAGCACGGGCAGATGGCACTACTTGTTTACCCTGTTTTTCATAATCATAAAACCTTTCTGTGCGTATGGCTTCGATCTCAGGGACTATGATGTCAGGGTTATGTTTAGATACAATCCTGTCGAGCTCCGACCCATCCAGCATATTAATAACTTCTCTCTGGTCAGCCACCTGCTGTGCCGGAGCATTGTCATACGAGTCCACGGCAATAACCTTTTGTCCCAGGCGTTTTGCAGCTATGACAAATTCTTTACCCAGCTCACCTGAGCCAAGAAGCATTATCTTTTTAACCATATGCTAATTTTTGTCGATCTTTTCTCCGTGGATTTTTACAGACATTTCTTCCAAACTATTCTTAGCTCTTCTCCTCATCTCCCGAATCGGCTCCATATCGGTAAATACTCTCCATTCAGCTATTTTTCCATCTTTTATTAGCACCTTCCAGGCAGAAGGGACTTTCCACTTCTTTCCCTTCACCTCCACATCATCGATTACAAAAGTACCCGTGATCTCGCCAAATATCACTGCTTCACTGCCATCAACCATTATTTCTTTTGCTTCTATTGTATAGTCAGGGAAGAGGGAGAACAGACTCCCCCAGGCATCTTTAAGGTTTACAAGTCCTCTAATGTCCACTCCCATTGAATCGTAAAATGTATGATCTATAGTAACACTATCCGCTATCAGGTCAACTTTATGATCGTTTATCATATGGATGAATGAATTTACTACTGTGAGAGTGTCAATGGTCTTAGTTACATACTCTTGTTCTTTTTTCGCTAAAGAATCATCACCCAGATAGATTGAATCTAATTTCTTCTCTGTAACTATTTTTTTTAATTTGGATACGTGATATGCTGCTCTGCCGGGTTGGGAAGAAACGACCCGGATGAGCTCACCATCGACAAAGTGCAGCGCAGCACTGTCATCCACACCATACCCGCTTTTAATGATACCATCTTCGATTAGCTTAATGAATGTTTTTCTCAGGTTGGTGCCTTCATCATTATAATGCGGGCAGAAGCTTCCTTTCAAAAGTCCGAGGCAGGGTAGCCGTTTAAGGCTGTCGTCCTTATCGTGAAAGATCCCGTCCTCGAACCAGCAGATAGCCCCGGCGCTCATACCGGTCATTATTACCCCCTGTTCGTAAGCCTTCTTGATTATCTTGTCGGCTCCGGACTTTTTCCAGGTATCGATGATCTTTCTTGTGCTGCCCCCCCCAACATGAAGGATATCCATAGACATAATAAATTCTTCGATATCAGCAGGAGGTTTCTTAAATTCGAGGTGAAAGGGTTCGCAGTTTTGATTTTTATAGAAGTCGTAGAATTTCTCTCTGTACTCTAATCCGTCATCACTGGCTGTTCCGAGAAAACAAATACGGGGTTTTTTTACTAAAGCCATATTAAGTATGTACTTATCCAATATGCCGTTATCCGGCTCCATCGAAAATGCACCGCCTCCGAGGGCTAGTATCTGTTTAGGTTTCTTTTGTTTAAATAACATTTATCCGGGAATATTCAAAATCAATAAGATAAGAAAGTGGAACGGTATTTTCAGGGGAAAAGGGAGAAGGGTAAAATAAAAAATCTTTGGCAGTAATGAGTTAATGGGTAATCAGCTCAAACCACCAAAGATTATTTAAAAAATCTGTTTTGCCGGACTTATGCGTCCAGTTTCTTTATCTCATCCTGTAAGAGTTTAAGGTCCTTGTCCACAACATTGTAGTCCCAATCAATGTATCTTACCACTCCTTGCTTATCTATCAGAAATATTGTCCTGTTGTTATAACCGCTGAAGAAATTGAAGCTGTTATATTTTGCGGATATGTCGGCATTCAAGTCACTGATCAGCTTAACATTCTTAAAGCTCATACTCTCAAACCACTTTGAAAGCATATCCGTGCTTTCATTACTCACCATAAATACCTCAAGGTCTTTGGTAAACTCTTCAGGCATTTTTACTTCGCTTTCTTCGCCCGCTACCATATAATCAAAAGTAGTTAATTCCATTCCGCAGCCCATGCTAAATGGAGCAGGATAGAATCCGAGGATGATATTTTTCTTCCCGATATAATCTGATAATGCGCCGGATTGCTTCATTGAACTGCCTGAGCTGTATTCGCTAATTGCAACATAATCAAAGATAAAATCTCTTGCCGGATCACCTTCGTATAGCGCGCCGTAAGATTCTGTGGTGAGTGTTTCTTCGATGCCAATAAGTTTATTGAGCTTAGACATCACTGTTTGCAGCTTTTCACCCTCACCTCTGTAGTATTCATCTACGTGAACTATCTGTTTATTTTCATCTATTACCATTACCGTCGCGCTTGCATTATCACCATTCTGTATGACACCAAACTCAGATCCGAAGCTTCCATCGCTATTATCCGCGAAAGTAAGATCAAGTTGATTATTGACTGCATATTGCTGAACCGTTTCCACATTGTCACGTGTAGCCACTATTACATTCACATACTTACCGGAATTATAATACTGTTCAGGGTCAAATCCAAGAGCCTGCAGGATGTATGCCTGTAACGAAGCTGTCATTACATCCGCATACTCATTTGTGCTTTGTATGGACGGAATGAATGCCAGGACTGTGATGGTATTATTTATGTAATCGTGAAAATTTGTTTGATCTTCGTATGAACCGTATTGATAGAATATCTTAACGGTAGAGTTAGGAGATTGATCTCCTTCTCTTACTGAAGCATTCGAATCTGTTACTACAGCCATTATCAGTATAATCAGAATCGAAGCAAAAGCTAAAGTATTTCTTTGTATATTTTTCATCGCTAAAAGGTTTAGTTGCTTATTCTACTTTAGTAGAATTTGATTTGTTCCAAAACTGTCCCTCTAAAAAAGGACAAATTTTGTTATTTAGAATAATGTAATAATGAGTTATTTTACAAACGCATATAAATCAAAGCTTAATATGATCACCGAAATTTCCTTAACTATCTTAATAATAGTGATTTTTGTTGCAGTTTTACTTCTTCAGCTGAAAGTCCTCAATACTGTTGCCAAAAGACAATACAATATTGCGGAACAGATGAAGGAGGATGAAGGCAAACAGGACCTGCATAAACCGGGACCCAAAGTAGAAGCTTAAATCAACTTAATTTGATCGCGTCATGATTTTTCCAATTGGTGACGATAACTCCGACCGTACAACCACTCCGTACGTAAATTACATATTCATTGCTATTAATATTTTCGTATTTGTACTTCTTCAGGGACTGGGCAGTAATACTGAGTTTACTTATTCATTTTCTACCGTACCGGAGGAAATCATAACCGGTGAAGACCTCGTCACCGATAGTGAAACGGTAACGGACCCTGTAACCGGCGACCGTTATTTGATGCCCGGGCTTGAACCAACTCCATTTTTTGTTTACATTACTTTGCTTACTTCGATGTTTATGCACGGCGGAATGCTGCATCTCTTTGGAAATATGCTTTACCTATGGATATTTGGTGACAACCTGGAACACGCTCTCGGACATATACGTTATTTTATTTTTTATATGGTATGCGGTGTAATTGCATCACTTGCTCACGTGGCTGCCTCTGTATTTATGGATGCAAACTTACTTATCCCTTCACTCGGCGCATCGGGAGCGATCTCGGGTGTGCTTGGAGGATATATCCTATTATTCCCAAAAAGGAAAGTAAGAGCAATACTTTTCAGAAGTGTAGTCGAGATACCGGCTTTTGTAGCTCTTGGAATTTGGATCGTCTTTCAATTAATAAGCGGTTTTCTTTCCGCCGGTCAGGAAGGCGGCGGCGTTGCTTACGGTGCTCATATTGGAGGATTCTTTGCAGGACTTATATTGGTAAAATTCTTTACTATTGGAAGAAAGAACGTAACACCTATCTGATGATCATCTCTTCTTTGTAAAAACTTCGCTCCATTCACCCTGACTTTCTTTAAACACCGCAGCAACGCGAAAAGAGTATTCTGTCTTATCATCTAATCCTGACAGCATATAATATGGTTCAGATATTATGTCAACCTGTGACCATTTGTCGTTTTTTCCCTTTGACATTTGTAATACATATGACCTGGCGTTTTCTACAGCATCCCATTGAAGGTTTATCTCTCCCGGAAAAGTACCTTTAGCGGCAAATACACCATTGGGGCATTCCTTCCGGCTTTCACCACGCGCGCCCTCTCTTACTTTTTGATTCATTACTTTCGCTTATTTTGATAAAAATAAGCTTTTTTTGTCGTTAATGGAATATTAGGTTATTAGTGATTGTTATTCGTAAATAATAATAGATGCTTGTCTTTTTATGCAATTTTTGAGTATTTTTACATAAATTCAGGAAAGATTTCCTGAGATGTTTAAATAGTTTTGAATATCTCCCAAATCGTATCAATCGTTTTAATTAAAACCCGTTCAAAACTAAATGGAAAAAAGTAATCTCATTAAGCT
The DNA here is from genome assembly GCA_023429265.1 of Bacteroidota bacterium. GTDB lineage: Bacteria > Bacteroidota > Ignavibacteria > Tepidaquicellales > Tepidaquicellaceae > JAEYVS01. The sequence goes on from JAEYVS010000095.1 coordinate 7,458, forward strand.
TCTGAAGGCTCTTTCCCCGAAAGAGTTTAAGGAGTTCGGCGAGTACGTATACTCTCCTTTTTTCAATAAAAATGAGAGCATTCGTAAGCTCTATGACTACCTCAAAAAATATTACCCCGAATTTGAAACTGAGAAAGTAAAGAAAGAGAGGATCCATGATAAGATCTTCACCGGAGTAATATATAACGACGACTTTATGAGGATGCTTATATTTAATATGACCAAGCTCGCTGAAGACTATCTCGCCTATCTCAGGATGACAACCTCCAACTGGGAAATGAACCGGATGCTGGCATACGAGCTTAACGAAAGAAGTTTGGATAAACCTCTGGAAAAGGTTATAAAAAAATCTCTCGCTGAACTTGACAAGACTAAACAAAAAAACTCCTCCTGGTATTTCCACAAGTATACAATACAGTATGAGAATGTGGATTTTCTCAGAAGAAAATATCTAAGCAAATTTGAGAAATTCTTAAAAGAAGCTCCTCTTGATAATATGCACGAGGAGTTTACAGCTTACTATCTTATTACCGTACTCAAAATGCAGGTTTTTATTCTTAACACTAAAGTTATCTATAACATCGATAAAGACGTTGCATCTTTTGAAAAAGTAATTGAGACACTGGATAATAAATATCTCGAAAGAACGCCGCTTATTCAGATTTATTATAATCTGATGATGCTTCTTTATACAAATGAAGAAGAGTATTTCTATAAAACCAAGAAAGACATCCTTGATTACGAAGCACAGATAACTGATGAGGATATGCTGGAGATACTAATTAACCTTCAAAATTTCTGTTCAAGAAGGATCAGGAAAGGCGAGATACAGTTCACGAGAGAAGTATTTGACTTATACAAGCTTGAAATTGATAAAAACCTTTACGATCACTACGGATACCTGCACGACATCTTGTACAAGAATATTATTGAGATAGGGATGCAGATTGAAGAGAATGTTTGGGTCAAAAAGTTTCTTGAGAAACATAAGAAACATCTAAAACCTGATATTCAGGAAGATGCATATCTTTACGGAAAAGCCTTCGTTGAGTTTTCAGAAGAAAATTATGAGAAAGCACTTGAGCATCTCTCAATGATCCGGCTATATGATGTTCTGTCCAAAATAGAAGTTAAGGAGCTTTCTGCTAAGATTTACTTTGAGATGAAACTGGAGGATATGCTTTTTTCCCTCACTGATACATTCCGCCACCTTCTTACAAACAGCAAGGTTTTAACCGAAGATAGAAAATTGGCCTATGCAAATTTCATTAAATACATTAAAAGGCTCTACAAAATAAGCCTGCATCCTGCTACCGGGGACATTGCTGAGATAAGGCAAATGATCAAAAAAGAAGAGAGACTTGAAAACAGACTGTGGCTGAATAAGAAAGTTGAAGAACTGGATAAACGCTCCCGAAGGTAAATACTATACACCACGCAGTATTCTGAGTACCGCTGATTCATTGGGATCAAGACCCTTTAAAGTTTTTCCACTTGTGCCCGACAATGATCCTTCCTCAAAAGCTTTGAGTATCTCCGGATGTATGTAGTACTTCCTGCAGATGGCTACCGTATTATTAAGCTTTTCCGCCACAGCTTTTACACAATCAACAACACTTTTTTTTCTTTCTCTGTCGGTTTTACACTCTGCACAATCTTTTAAAATCACATAGGCATTTACCGTACCTGCCCAGGTCCGGAAATCCTTCGCGGTAAAATTCTCGCCGGTTATTTCCTTTAGATAATTATTTACATCGTGCGAATGTATCTCTATGTGATCACCATTTTCATCATAATACTGAAACAGATGGTACCCGGGTATCTCCCTGCATTCTTTAACAAGATTGGCAAGCTCCTTATCTTCCAGAGTTATGTCGCTTTCCTTTCCGGATTTTGCTTTGAATTTAAACTCAACAGCACCATTTTCAAAACTCACGTGTTTGTCTCTTAATGTTGTCAGTCCGTAAGTACCATTTGTTTTCTCATATTCCCTGTTCCCAACCCTAATGAAAACTTTGTCCATAACCGAGACCACCACTGCTAATGCCTTCTCTTTCGGCATGCCTCTGAGCTTTAAATTCTTTTTATTCGCTTCCCTTACTTTTGAGAGGCTCTTCCCAAACATATAAAGCCTTCCAAATTTGGTATCATTTCTTGCTGCTGCCCAGTCAGGATGATATTTGTACTGCTTCCGTCCCCTCGCATCAAAACCAACTGCTTGCAGATGACTTTTCGATGAGACTGCTATTCTTACATCTTTCCACGCAGGCGGGATAACAAGTGATTTTATTCTTTGCAATGTGGATTCTTCTTTGATTCTCCTGCCTGATGATGACTCATAATAAAAGCCCTTCCCGTTTTTAATTCGCTTTATTCCATTATTGATATCGACCGAATATTTTAGACCTGCTTCTTTCGCCATTGCTTCGGGGTTATCAATAGTATTTTCTCCCTTCAATTCTGACATCGCTTATTCTTGATATTTTTGTTTCTTATTTTTCTTCACTTCGTTTTTTATCAGCTGTGATACTTTTGGTACGATAATGCCATCTTCATCAGCTCTTAAAGGCGCATCACTGTATTTCCTTCTGTAAACTTGTGTAAATTCTGCTCCAAAAAATAAAATGAGGGAAGAATAATTGAGCCATATCATAAACACCACCAACGAACCCGCCGCTCCAAATGTTGAGCTGTAGGAGCTATTTCCGAGATAAAGACCAATCAAGTATTTACCAATGCTAAATAAAATAGAGGTAATTACTGCCCCCATCCATACGTATTTCCACCTAATTACTGCATCGGGAAGGTAACGAAAGATTAATGCGAATAAAACCGTAATGATAATTACAGAAGCAATAAAATTGCTTACTTCCATAAAAGGAAGGAACGACGGGTAGTTGTCTCCTATCATACTACCTAAACCGGACAATACTGAACTTACCACCAGCGATACCAGCAATAGAAAACATATTGTGAGTACCATTGAAAAAGCACCGACCCTCGTCTTAATTAAATTCTTTATTGGCTGCCCGGGTTTGGGTTCTATCCCCCAAATGATATTTAGGGATTCCTTCATTTCGACAAATACTCCCACCGAGCCAAGAAAGATAATAACAAGGCTGATAATTGTTGTAAATATGCCTGTAAATTCCTGTGATGAATTTTGCAGAAGGGACTGCACTACTTCTGCCCCGCTTTGACCGATTAGATTTTGAAGCTCAATGACTATCTGCCCTCTTGCCGCCTCTTCACCAAAAAGAAATCCGGCAACAGAAATGGCAATTAATAGTAATGGCGATAGTGAAAGTAAAGTATAATAAGAAAGTGCTGCAGACATCTTGTAAACTTTATCATCAAGCAATTCATTGTATGTCTCAGCTATCAGAGAACCTAATTCTTTTATCTTGTTCCAGGTAAGTTTCCAGGTGATTTTCATAGCTTACCCGTTTATTATTTCACCGCCATTTGGGTGGAGAACCTGGCCTGTCATATAAGATGAATCATCCGAAGCGAGAAATATGTATGAGGGTGCAATTTCTTCCGGCTGGCCTGGTCTGCCCATCGGGGTGTCTTCCCCAAATTCATCCACTTTCTTTTCATCAAATGAAGAAGGTATGAGTGGCGTCCATATGGGACCCGGAGCCACGGCATTAACACGAATACCTCTCTTGACAAGGTTACCGGCAAGTGAGCGTGTAAATCCCACTATCGCCCCTTTGGTGGAAGCATAGTCCACTAAATATGGACTGCCGCGATATGCCGTTACGGATGTGGTATTTATTATGACACCGCCCTCCTTCAGATATTTTAATGCAGCCCTGGTAAAATAAAAATATGAATATATGTTTGTTAGAAATGTTTCCTTTAACTGCTGAGAGCTTATGTCTTCGAACTTTTTTTGGGGGTACTGCACAGCAGCATTATTGATCAATATATCGAGACGTTTAAAAGTCTGCATTGTCTTATCAACAGCATCTCTGCAAAACTCTTCTTTCTTAATGTCTCCCGGTATCAAAACACATTGAACACCTTCGTTTTCTACCAGTTTTTTAGTCTTTTTAGCATCTTCGTGTTCGTCTTTATACACGATTGCGACGCTCGAACCTTCGCGTGCCAACAAAATACTCACTGCTCTTCCAATCCCGCTGTCTCCACCGGTTATGAGAGCAGCTTTTCCTTCTAACTTTGCTGAGCCTTTATACGACTTGTCATCATATTCCGGTTTAGGTTTCATCTTTTCTTCCTCACCGGGTTGCTTTGCCTGGTGCTGAGGAGGTATATCATTATTTCTTTTACCAGGGTTCGATTTTTTGTTCTTACTTTGTGAAGCGGACATAACTTTCCCTCTCATTTCATTAAATATAATTGTCTATACAATATTTGTACCGCTTGTAAAGTATTGATATTAATTGAAATAAAATTGTACTTTAGAATGAAGTGGGGCATTAACGAGACTTACAGAGGGACTTAATTGGCAAGTTTTTCACGGTCCGATTTTTTCAATCCGGCAGCAATGATACCATAAGAAAGATCCACCAGTTCTTTAACGAGTTTATCCGATACTTTACCATGGCAGGTGATGGTATTCCAGTTGGTTTTATTCATATGATAGCCGGGAATAATTTCTTCGTATTCTTCACGAAGTTCAATAGCGCGTTCGGGATCGCACCGAAGTGTAACTGCCATTGGGATTTCAAAGTTTGCCAGGGCAAACATTTTACCCATTACCTTATACACTATCACACTGTCACCGAATGGCTGGCTTTCCGTGGTGCCTTTTTTTGCAAGGCAGTATTTTCTAAAATTGTCGAGGTCCATCAGGTTTTTTCTTCGATATCCGGATCAGTATGATTTTCTGTGTATCGAGCCTGCATTTTTACCAGAAGTTGACCGGGGTCATCATCAATAAGAATGAGGTCTCTATCCTCTTTCCTTAAAAAACCTTTTTCTACCGAATGGTCGAGAAACTTTATCATCCCGTCATAATAACCGCCGGTATTTAAAACTCCAATAGGTTTATTGTGCAATCTCAGCTGCTCCCAGGTCCATACCTCGAAAAATTCCTCCAATGTCCCGAGACCTCCGGGCAGAACTATAAAGCCATTCGAAAGTTCGGACATCATTGCTTTTCTTTCGTGCATCGACTGCACCAATATCAACTTTGTAATTTCCAGGTCGGCGTGCTCTCTGCGCATGAGAAATTCCGGCATTATCCCGGTCACCTTCCCGCCGCCTTCCATCATAGCTCCCGCTATTACTCCCATTAAGCCAACATTACCGCCGCCATAAACAAGCTCTATATTTTCTTTAAGGAAAAGCTCAGCAAGTTTTTTCGTCTCCTCTGCAAACTCATTATCACTGCCGGGACTTGAGCCGCAGAATACACAAATCGATTTCATCAATGCCCTTCCATAAAGTTTTTAAAGTTAATAATGGTATTAGGCTCGCCAAAGAGATATAGAATATCATTCTCTTTCATCTCAGTTTCAGCCGGGGGATTATTTATTATCTCCCGCTCTCTCTTGATCGCTAATAACGTAATACCAAACTTTTTCCTCAGGTCCAGGTCTTTCAGGCTTTTTCCGGTAATACTGCACCGGGGAGGAACCTTCAGATTAGCAAGATTGACCTCGGAAAGGCTTGAATCGAAGGTATCACTAAAACCTGCTCTTGGAGATATCGACCTCAGCATTTCATATCCATCTGCGCGAATTACATTAATTAGCTTCTCAACTTCATTCTCAGGTATCATATATATCGAAAGTACTTTTGCGAACATTTCAATTGACGTTTCGAATTCCTCTGAAATAACTGTATTTGCTCCAAGGTTCAGAAGCTCTTCAATTTCTTTGATATATCTCGTTCTGACTATTACATGGGTATTTGGTGAAAGCGTATTAATATTTGCAACGACTCTCCTTGTAGCTATCGGATCTGATATCCCCACCACAACAGCTTTGGCATTCCTGATACTCAGAGCTTCCAGTACTTCCATATTAACACCATCACCATAGAATATGGGTTCCCCTTTTTCCTTTTCCTTATTGATCGTATCGGCATTAAGGTCCAGGATAACATAAGGAATAAGAGCGTATCTTGCTGCCTTCACTACATTTCTTCCATTAAGCCCGTAACCGATAACAACAAGATGGTTTTTGTATTGAACCTTTTTTTGATCTTCCAGGGAGTTCTTGCTTCCCGAAATAAATTTCTCCCAACGCTGCGCAAGATTTGAAGAAGCAAGTGGGACAGCAAATCTTTGACTAAGTCTGAATAAAAACGGGATTGTTGCCATAGTAATGATCACAAGAGCAAGAAAATACTGGTTCATTTCATCACTCATAATATTGTAAGACATTCCAACCACTGAAAGTATGAAAGCAAATTCCCCAACCTGGCTTAGAGGCACCGATGTCAACAAAACAACACGTAAAGACAGCTTTAGACTCATTGTAGAAATAACTAATATAATGGTCTTTAAAATAATTACTGCGACAGCAAGTAGTATAATGACAAGAATATTATCTATAAGAAAACCTAAATCAAGCATCATTCCAACTGATACAAAAAAGAAGCTTTCAAATATTACTTTAAAGGGAACGATATTTCCTACAGCTTGATTGCTATACTCTGACTCCGAGATAATCACACCGGCAAGAAAAGCTCCTAAGGCAAGAGAGAGACCCATCAACCCTGTTCCCCAGGCAATAGCAAAACATATCACTAAAATGGTAAGTAAAAACAGTTCTTTACTAAGTGACTTAGCTACCTGGTATAATAATTTAGGCATTACAAATTTAGCGAGTAGATATACTGCGACAATTATAAGGACTCCTTTTATAGCGAGCAGCAGAAATTCCGTACCCAAAGCAATTGACGTACCTGCCAGCAAAGGAATAAACAGCATCATAGGGACAGAAAATAGATCCTGGAAAATCGAGATAGCCAATCCTGTTTTTGCCTGAAGGCTATCAACCTGTCCGAACTCTTCCATAACCTTCAATAGTATAACGGTACTGCTCATTGAAACCATAAAGCCAAGAAAAATAGCCTGTCCCATTTCAATCCCAAATGAATATGTGATCAAAAAAACCGCAAGAACGGTTAATCCGACCTGCAGGGGACCCCCAATAAAAACAGCTTTTTTAAGTCCCATCATCTCCTTTACGGAGAAATCTAATCCAATAGTAAACAATAACAATACTACACCGATTTGTGATAGTACATTAACACTGTCAGCTTCAATAAGACCAAGAGCCGTTGGTCCGGCAATAATCCCTGTTAATAGAAAACCCAGGAGGGTAGGAAGATTAAGTTTATTAAATATAAATAAGACTAATGCTGATAGAGCAAGAATAATTATAATTTCGGATAATAAGGTTGGGATCATTTATGTTGAAAATAGATTTTACTCAGGAGTAATATTACAATATAAACTCAAATTTATTTTCAATAAATGTCAAAAACTGTCAAAACGATTAAACTAACAGTCAATATAGTAAACATAATGGTCTTCATCTCTTTCCCAGCCGAGCTTTTCGTAGAGTTTCTGCGCGGTGAAATTTTCCACACCTGTTTCCAGCAGCAGCGACCTCGCGCCGGTATTTTTGCCGTGCTCAACGGCTTGTTTTAGCAATGCTTTAGCTACTCCTTGATTTCGGTGCTCTTTTGCTACGAAAAGGTCATTCAGGAGCCAGACCCTTTGCATCATTACTGATGAGAATATCGGGTACAGCTGAAAAAATCCCATACCATCACCGGCATCATTTTCCGCGAGATAAATGACCGATTCATTATTCTCCATTCTCTGCTTCAGGAATGCTGTTTCGCGTTCGGGATCGGGTTTAGCTTCATAAAACTCACGGTATCCGCTGTATAAAGGTACGAGCTTTCCGAGGTGTTCCGGGTGCGCTCTTACTATTTTGATGTTTTCCACTGTTTAGTTGAAAGTTGAAAGTTGAAAGTTAAAAGTTAAAAGTTAAAAGTTAAAAGTTGAAAGTTAAAAGTTGAAAGTTAAAAGTTGAAAGTTGAAAGTTAAAAGTTGAAAGTTGAAGTTATAAGAAATTTATTAACTGATACGGTAAATTACAAAAATTTAATTTAATGAAATGTGAACAATGATTTTACAATGAGATAAAGATTAGTCATTG
>JAEYVS010000226.1 GCA_023429265.1 Bacteroidota bacterium
GTATTATCGCCCCTGAGACCGTTTACCTGCGCCCAGCCTGTGACTCCGCATTTGACGCGGTGGCGCTCGAGATAATTTTTTATGGAATGTTTCATCTGGTTTATGAAGAATTCTCTCTCGGGGCGCGGTCCTACGATGCTCATATCGCCTTTTAATACATTAATGAACTGCGGGAGCTCATCAAGACTGAATTTTCTGAGGAATGGTCCGATTGGTGAATAACGGTTGTCACCGGGTTTTGCCATCTGGGGACCGGCTTCCTCTGCGTCAATTTTCATTGACCGGAACTTGAGCATCATGAATTTCTTTCCGTCGAGTCCAACCCGTTCCTGCTTATAAAATACGGGTCCTTTTGAGGTAAACTTAACGGCAAGAGCCAGAGCTATCATTACAGGTGAAATTACAAAAAGTATGAAACCGGATACAACTATGTCGAAACTTCTCTTCAAAAAACGGTTCCAGATGTTCATCGGAAGCGATTTCAGCTTAAGGAAGGGGACACCATCCACTTCCTCCATTTTTAGCTTACTGGTAATGGTTTCAATAAAGTCAGGCGCGAGCATAAACTCAACGTTAATTCCTTCACATTCCTGGATGAGAGTGTAAAGATCATCGTGCTCATTTGAAGGGAGCGCGATTAGTATTTTTTCCAGCTTCAATGCTTTAATGTTATCGGGAAGTTCTGAATATGAACCAATGAGGTTTTTTCCATCCAGAAGATTTGAAGCTGTGCCATCCTTAGTAAAATATCCTACTACATTAAATCCCGCGAATTTGTCGCGTGTAAATTTTTCGTATATTTTTGCCGCCATCTCGTTCGTCCCGACTATGGCAACGTTTTTGACGCCGATATTTTTATTATATAACGATTTTTCGATCTTAAGCATAATATATCTGCCGATCATTGAAAATGGAATCGTAAAGAACCAGAGAAGAATAAACACAAGTCTCGAAAACGGAAAATCCCTGTAAAAGAAAATAATACCCATTGATAGCACTACTGCAATGGTTACGCATTTTATTACAAGGAAAAGCTCGTCAAAAACGAAGACGGTTCTATTCAACCGGTACATTTTGAAGGATTGGAAAACCATAAACCAGACAGGCAGAGTAATTAGCGCAAAGAAGAGATATCCGCTGAATGGTGGAATTCCTTTGGTAACTTCAAAATATTCTCCAAACGGGGTGAAAAATCTGATCTGGTATGAGACAAAGAAAGCTAAAAATATAGCCGCAAAATCCGACAATACCGTCATCAAGGGTACAAAAAACTCTATTTTGGATGAGTTAGCTTTCACTTAGTCTTTAATAAACACAAAAATAGATTTAAAAAACTAAAGCTGAAAGGAAAAAAGAGCGGTTATCCAACTCCGGATAACTTAATGGAATTCCCGTATTTAGTCATAAAGAAGTAACGTATCAGTTTATTATCATCATTTCTCAAATATGGGTCTTTTTTTACGATCTCAAATGCGATGTTCCGGGCATTTTCGAGCAGGTCACGGTCCTTTTGGAGGTCAGTACAGGTAAAATTCAGTGTACCGGATTGTTTAATGCCGAATACCTCCCCGGGACCACGCAGTTTCAGGTCGGCTTCGGCAATTTTAAATCCATCGTTGGTTTGACACATTATTTCCAGCCTCTCTTTTGAGATGTCATCGAGGTTTTTTGCAACGAGGTAGCAGTAGGACTGCTCCGCGCCTCTGCCGACTCGCCCTCTGAGCTGATGAAGCTGCGATAATCCAAACCGCTGAGAATCTTCGATTACCATAATGGTGGCATTTGGCACATCGATGCCCACTTCAATTACTGTTGTTGAAACGAGGATATCCAATTCACCGTCTTTGAATCTATTCATTACTTCATCTTTTTCTATTGAGAATTTTCTGCCGTGTATCATTCCAATGCTGAGACCGGGAAAAACATTTTCCTTCAGGTATTCAAAACTTTTTTCGGCGGACCTCAGATCGAGCTTCTCGGATTCCTCGATAAGGGGGTAAACAATGTATGCCTGTCTCCCTTTTGCAACTTCTTCTTTGACTTTGTCAAAAGCATCATTTCTTTCTCCATCGAGCTTTTGAATGGTAATAATTTCTTTTCTTCCTTTGGGGAGTTCATCAATTACTGAAACATCGAGGTCTCCGTATACAGTCATCGAGAGAGTTCGGGGTATGGGAGTTGCGGTCATTATCAGCACATCCGGATTCAATCCCTTTTCTTTGAGCTTAGCGCGCTGCATTACGCCGAACTTATGCTGTTCATCGATGACTGCGAGACCGAGCTTATCAAACCCGACGCTTTCCTGGATGAGGGCGTGCGTGCCTACGATTATGTTTGCGGCACCGCTTTTTATCTCAAAGAGTATCTTTTCTCGCTGCTGTTTTTTCTGTCCGCCTACCAGGAGGGATGTTTTTAATCCCAGAGGTTCTGTTATTCTTGAAACATTCAGATAATGCTGTTCCGCGAGGAGTTCAGTGGGACACATAAAAGCGCACTGGTATCCGTTTTCGATAGCCAGAAGCATTGCTGCCACTGCTACAACAGTTTTACCGCTTCCTACGTCACCCTGCAGGAGCCTGTTCATGCAATATTCCGAGCTCATATCGGAATGGATTTCTTCAATAACTCTTTTCTGAGCATTTGTCAGCTCAAATGGGAGAGATTCCACAAGGCCGGTATTTAATTTAAATTCACCTTTCTCAAAATGAATACCTTTTTTCTCGTGTTTAAGGGTATATTTTTTTATTGCCATAAGGAGCTCAAGATAAAAAAGCTCATCGAATGCCAGTCTTCGGCGTGAATTTTCAATATCTTCAAATTCGCGTGGAAAATTTATTCTAAGAATGGCTTCCTTTCTTGAGGGATGTTCGAATTTATTTAATATATCCGCCGGGATGGTTTCTTTGATGGCATTAGCATTACTTTTGATTATTGCGTGAAAAGCATTGAATACGATCTTCGAAAGTAATAAGGGCTTTACCCAGGTTTTTTTCAGGACCCCTGATAATTCATAGACGGGTATGAACGGGAATTTCAGGAAATCCATATCTGAAGAGTCTTTTTGATCGATCTTTAGATGATCCCTGTAAGCAAAGGTAATGCTGAGCCCGGTGGAATCCCAGCCTTCTTCAACTTTTCCCCAGAAGATGCAGGTATCTGTAGGTTTAAACTGTTTCGCGCGAAATTCAGTTGATCCAAAGACAGGAATTTTTATTGTGCCTGTTCCGTCATTCAGGTAAACCGTGATTGGATGAGTTCTTTTGTACGGATAATTTACATCGATTACTTTTCCATACATGAGGACATTTTCAGAAGGATGCTTCTTTATGTCTGAAATATTGATCCTCGGCAGATACGTACGGGGAATGAAATCAAGAAAACCCTCTATGGAATGAATTCCGATCTCATTAAATGCCTCCGCCCTTTTAGGACCAATTCCTTTAAGATATTTTAGATCCATTATTGAAGCACTGTTATCTTAGAGTTATCTTTTTGGTCATACAGCACTTTTATGATATCGCCTTTGCGTGGAATGAGTATCCTCGATACAGTTGTCTCAATTGTCTTTTCGAAAGAGCCCGCTGAGCCTGAGTTTATTTCAATGGTCAGTCTGACAACCGGATCATTGTTTATCGTAATGCCTGTGTCTTCAACTCCCATAACCATCGCATCAGCCAGGGTCCCTGTTTTCAAAAATAATTCATTCTCCGCCAACAATTTCTTCTTCTTTATCCTGTCCGTTATGAATAGTATCACAAAAGGAGCAATATTGAGTGCCAGGGCAAGAAATATAAACAGTGGGATGTTTTCATAAAGACCGAGACCTTCAGCGGTAAACATAAGGATAAAGTTTATCGCAAAGAGATAGATCATCAGTAGTATAAACACCAATATGAAACCGCTAATGAAGTTCTTCAGCATAATTTTAATTTTATGTAAAATACTTTATAGAGGAGATACAACAAATATTAAAATTTTTATATCATCTTAATTAGTCATAGAATAGAACAGCCAAATTCATTACATTTATTGAACAAAAAATTGACAATGGGGAAAAAATTACCGGTTTTATTACTACTCTTAATATTTACTTCGTTTCAGGCTGTTTACTCACAATCTGTCGAAGCAGACGTTACTGAACTAAAGGCTAACCTTGAATATCTTTCATCTGATGAACTAATGGGGCGTGGTACTCTCACAGAAGGTGAGAGGCTTGCTTCTGAGTTCATCGCGGAAAAATTCAGGCAGTATGGAGTGAAGCCTTTTGGCGACAACGGTACTTATTTCCAGAATTTTCCATTAGTATTGACTTCTTTTACAGAAGATTCAAAGATAAAGATATTTTCAGATGGAAAAGAAACCGTTTATAACGTGAAGGATGATTTTATAATAGATGCCAGAAGGGTGAGCGATGAGAAATTTCAAAGGACAAAAAAGGAAATAGTATTTGCAGGATTTGGCATAACCGCACCGGAATTCGGGTACGATGATTATAAAGGACTGGATGTAAAGGGAAAGACGGTATTGATACTCGATGATGA
>JAEYVS010000250.1 GCA_023429265.1 Bacteroidota bacterium
TTTACACCTCAGTGGGACTTCCTGAATTTCATTTCAGAGAAAGGGAGAGCTTATAAAGAATTCAATCTGATGATGGACACCGCAGTGACAGGCTTGATCGAGGAAGACGGGCGGGTGGTTGGAGTAAGAGCAAAGGACAATGAAGGTGAATTTGAGATCAGGGCAGAACTCGTTGTCGGCGCGGACGGCAGAGTCTCGCTCGTCCGTAAATCGGCAGGAATGGAAATAATGGAATTCGGTTCACCGATTGATGTATTGTGGTTCAGGTTATCAAAACAGGCAGGAGACCCGGGTCAGGTTTTTGGAGTTATGAATTTCGGTAAGTTTATGTTAATGATAAACAGAGGTGACTACTGGCAGTGCGCATTTGTCATCGCCAAGAATGATTTTGAAAAAATTAAAAGCGAAGGGTTGGATAACTTCCGGAAAAACATAGGAAGGTTAGCCCCATTCACAGAAGGACGGGTAAGTGAAATAACAGATTGGGATACAGTGAAATTATTAAGCGTGAAAGTTGACCGTCTGAAAAAATGGTACCGAAGCGGATTGCTATGCATAGGTGATTCCGCCCACGCGATGTCGCCGATAGGAGGAGTCGGCATTAATCTCGCCATCCAGGACTCTGTCGCCGCCGCTAATATTCTCGTACCCTCATTCAGAAAAGGAATTCCCACACAGGATGATCTGGAGCGGATACAGAAAAGAAGGATGTTTCCAACTCGTGTGATCCAGCGATTCCAGGTATTTATGCAGGACAGAGTACTGATCCCCTATCTTAAATCCAATAGGACCATAAGCAAAGCTCCGTTCCTTTTGAGGATGTTCGATAAATTCCCGGTGCTGAGGAGGCTACCCGCGAGATTCATCGGAATAGGAATAAGACCGGAGCATATTAAATGGATGAAATAAAAAAACCGGACATCTGGTTTCGGGCTTGAAATAACTTGTTAATTACATTGATCAAAGGGGAAAAATGCTAACTTTTGCCGTCACCTATCCGGTTTTACTCCTGAAAGGGGTGAGTGCTAAAGAACTCTGAAAAGGACAATATATGTCTCATTTAACTAACCGCAGAGCGGTTTTGGGCAGGGCTAAGGGTATTTTAAATATTGTTGTCCTTTTCACTTAAGACAAAATTACACATTTTGGGATTTAATGTCAATAGCTATTTATCAATATGAAATAAACTGCTATTGCCAAAGTCTTCTGTTTTTAACAAGTCTCCGTTAATATCATAATAATACCAGGTACCGGTTTTAATGTAGCGGTCAGGGTAGTCAGGGTCATAGCTTCGTTTAACGGGAAAGTTCATATCCCGCGCTGCGATGCAGGGACCCTCGGAGCTGATCTTTCCATTCGGATAAAATTCTTTAACATATTTTAGCAGTCCGTTTTCGTAATGCTGTTCGTTCTTTTTGGTACCGTCTCTTTCGTATTCTGTCCAGAGACCTTCCGCGGAAGGAATATATTCTATGTCATACTGCCGGTCTTTGTAATCTGCCACTCTGACATCCGGTACTTGATATCTATTTTTATCTGAGTAATATTCTATTGAATCAGGGTGAATGAGTTCCTTATAACTTTCGATGCGCATTATGTTTCCACTGTGATCGTGAAACACCCACCGACCGACAGGGATGCCGTACATATATTTTCCGTTTACTGTTTCGATGCCTTCTACATTGTATGAAATAAACTCACCGTGATACAGGTCATCTTTATAATCAAATATCTGGAGCAGGACACCGGGTTCATTATAATAGTACTGTCTGCCGTTCTTTTTACCACTTTTATATTCAGCTTTAAGGTAAATGTATGATGTGGTATCGTCCCAGTCTATAGAGTAGAATTCCCAGGTACCCTCGGCGAGCCCGTTTTTATATTGTCCTGTTACATATGGATATTGCGGCATCGATGGAAGGAACTGTATCCACTTCCCGTCCGGCAGATCGTATTTATTGATGTAATTCGGGTATTCATCTATCATCCCGGTCTTATGGGCTTCGAATTCCTTCGGCAGCAGGTAATATTCTTCACCCTCAAAGGTGACTTTATCGAAGTCCTGTGAGTAGGCATTTATAGAGATGATGAAAAAAGCGAGAAAAACAGTAATTAATTTCATAACTTATGGTATTTTATTAGCTCTTTTGTTTGATACTCATAATAAGGCAAATGAGTTCGATAAATCCGGCAAAAGGATTGAGAATTAGATTTAAAAAGAGGGGCAGATTTAGTAAATTATACTTTTTTCAAAATTAAGCAAGAAAATGAACGGCGAAAAAATAACCGTAGGCAGTGAGGGTAAGCTGAATGTACCCGATTTTCCGGTAATACCATTTATAGAAGGCGACGGCACAGGCGTAGATATCTGGGCGGCTTCATACAGAGTTTTAGATGCGGCAGTAGAAAAAGCATATTCAGGAAGCAAAAAAATAATGTGGAAGGAAGTTCTCGCCGGCGAAAAGGCTTTTAATGAGACAGGCAACTGGCTTCCGGACGAAACACTTGAAGCATTCAAGGAATACATTGTCGGTATCAAGGGACCTCTAACTACTCCTGTAGGCGGCGGATTCAGATCGCTTAATGTGGCTTTGAGGCAGATTCTCGATTTGTATGTTTGTCTTAGACCTGTCAGGTGGTTTAATGGTGTACCAACCCCGGTAAATCATCCCGAGAAAGTTGACATGCACATTTTCAGAGAAAATACGGAAGACATCTATGCAGGTATCGAATTTATGAATGGTACCGAAGAAGTAGAAAAATTGAAGAAATTCCTCATCGAAGAGATGGGCGTAAAGAACATAAGATTTCCCGAATCGACATCATTAGGCATTAAGCCGATATCACAGGAAGGTACGGATCGACTTGTAAGAGCAGCCATAGAATATGCAATAAGCAGAAATCTGCCGTCGGTCACGCTGGTGCATAAAGGGAACATAATGAAGTTCACAGAAGGCGCATTTAAGAACTGGGGATATGAGCTGGCTGAAAAGGAATTCGGTGACAAGACCTGGACCTGGGCACAGTATGACAGGATAGCAGAAGAGAAAGGAAAAGACGAAGCAAACAGGCTGCAGGATGAGGCAGTGAAAGCAGGTAAGGTTATCATTAAGGATGTCATCGCAGATGCATTCCTTCAGCAGATATTATTGAGACCTGCAGAGTACTCTGTAATCGCTACGATGAATCTCAATGGTGACTACATTTCCGATGCGCTTGCTGCGATGGTAGGCGGTATTGGTATTGCTCCGGGAGCGAACATAAATTACCAGAACGGTTATGCGATATTCGAAGCTACTCACGGTACAGCTCCAAAGTACGCAGGACTAGATAAAGTAAATCCCGGTTCGGTGATACTCTCCGGCGCGATGATGCTCGAATACATGGGCTGGGGTGAAGCAGCTAAGCTCATCTATGATAACATCGAGAAGACCATACAAAGCAAAAAAGTAACATACGATTTCGAGAGGCTGATGGAAGGCGCAACATTATTGAAGTGCTCTGAATTCGGTGACGAGATAATTAAAAACATAAACGAAGGTTAATAACATAAATGAGTAAGACACCGATAACCGTTGCCTATGGCGACGGAATAGGACCGGAAATAATGACGGCCACGCTGAGAGTCCTCGAGGCAGCAGGCGCGCAACTTGACATTGAAACGATAGAAATAGGCGAAAAGGTATACCTGGCAGGGAATACAAGCGGCATTTCCCAGGAGTCGTGGGATTCGCTTCTCCGCACAAAGATATTCCTAAAAGCTCCGATAACGACACCACAGGGCGGCGGATATAAGAGCTTGAATGTAACCACCAGGAAAGCGCTGGGGCTTTATGCGAATGTAAGGCCGTGTGTATCATATAATCCCTTCATTGCATCCAAGCATCCGGAGATGGATGTGGTGATAGTTCGCGAGAACGAAGAAGACCTTTACGCGGGTATAGAGTACAGACAGACTAATGATGTGTACCAATGCCTGAAACTCATATCCCGCCCGGGCTCGGAAAAGATATGCCGTTACGCATTCGAGTATGCCAGAACGAATAACAGGAAGAAGGTTACGTGCTTTATCAAGGACAATATAATGAAACTCACTGACGGAATCTTTCACAAGGTATTCGATGAGGTGGCTGCAGAGTATCCTGAGATAGAGAGCGATTCTCTTATCGTGGATATCGGTTCTGCTTTTCTTGCTGACAGGCCGGGCACGCTGGACGTGATAGTGACGGAGAATTTATACGGAGATATTATTTCCGATATAGCCGCTCAGATAACGGGTTCGGTAGGGCTGGCAGGTTCCGCCAATATCGGTGATGATTATGCTATGTTCGAAGCCATACACGGCTCTGCCCCTACCATCGCCGGAAAGAACATCGCAAATCCGTCGGGCTTATTGATGGGGGCTGTGATGATGCTTGCGCACATAGGACAGTATGAAGTAGCTGAAAAAATACATAACGCGTGGCTGACCACCATAGAGGATGGAGTGCTTACTGCTGATCTATTTAATGAAGACCTTAACAGGAAGAAAGTGGGAACAGCGCAGTTCGCCGATGAAGTGATACAGCGCCTCGGTGAAACGCCAAAAGTCCTGAAGCCTGTCTCATATACACAGGGTGGAGATAAAAAGATAAAGCGATCGAAAATAACCCAGCACGAAAAGGAAAAGAAGGAGCTGGTTGGTGTGGATGTGTACCTGGACTGGACAGGTTCACCGGAGGAACTCGGGAATATAATGAGCGCATTCTCGAATGAAGCCATGAAACTAACGGGCATAAGCAACCGTGGTGTAAATGTCTGGCCGGAAAGTATGCCTAATATATACTGTTCCGATCAATGGAGATGCAGGTACGAGTCAGATGATGTAATAAAGCATACGGATGTGATAGACCTGCTTGGAAAGGTGAATGACGCAGGGTATGATTGCATAAAGACTGAGAACCTATATAAATTCAACGGTAAAGAAGGATATAGTCGTTCCCAAGGACAGTAATTAATTATTAATTATCAATTATTAATGTGTTATAGCCCGTTTTACGACGGGCTTTTTTATATAGCCTCTTGACATTGTAACATATTCTAATTAATTTCGTAAAGTACTTTAAAAAATAAAGTACTTTAATTAAAGCAAAAATTAAAATGGAA
Organism: Bacteroidota bacterium; assembly: GCA_023429265.1. Classification (GTDB taxonomy): domain Bacteria; phylum Bacteroidota; class Ignavibacteria; order Tepidaquicellales; family Tepidaquicellaceae; genus JAEYVS01. The sequence continues at coordinate 5,146 of JAEYVS010000250.1, forward strand.
GTACAACAGGCAGAGTTTGAAATTAATTACATCAAAAAGCTGATGGAGGAGAGCCGGAGGTCGCTGGCTGAGAATGGAATCGGATATATTCTCTGGGGAGTCCTTGTGGTTATCGGTATTGTTTTTAATTATCTCCGCATTACGGACGTAACCCAAATCAGTCCGCTATATGTATGGATCGCGGTTGTAGGTACCGGATGGGCAGTAACATTTTACTGGCTAAAGAAAGAAAAGAAAATGCCAGGCTCGAAGTCGGTCTTAAACCGGATACTTGGCTCGGTATGGGTAGCCGCAGGCATAGGCATGACACTGATAGGATTTCCGGGTACATTGTCTAATACATTACCGGGATATTCTATTCTGCCTATGATGTGTCTGGTTTTGGGAATTGCGTATTACGTAAGCGGTGCAGTCTATGGTGAAAAGTGGATAAAGCTTATCGGCCTTGGATGGTGGGCAGCTGCGGCATTATTTATGTTCTGGAAGAATGTAAATTCATTGCTGATCTTCGCGGCACTGATGATCCTATTCCAGGTGATCCCGGGAATATATTTTTACAAAAAATGGAAAGAGTATAAAGTAAATGAAGGGGGAGTAGAATAATGACGAATCATACAGCTGAGTCTGAACTGATTTACATAAAAAAGATCATAGACGACAGCCGGCAGGCGACTCTCGATAACGGGAAGTATTACATTCTATGGGGAGTGGTCGTAGGGATTGCCTCGATACTTACGTATTTTGGTGTAAAACAAAGATTGGAAGGCAACTTCATAAACTGGGTCTGGATGAACTGCATCGTAATCGGATGGATATTTTCATTCATATTTATGTTCAAAGACAGAAAGAAAGAACGAAATAAAACATTTGCCGGGAAAATGATAGGACATACCTGGGTAGGAGCAGGAATAACTATGGCTGTAATAGCCTTTGTAGGGATACCCGCAAAGGTCATTCCTTATGACGCGATCTGTCCGGTCATTGCGGCAGTAGCGGGAGGAGCAAATTATATCAGCTC
>JAEYVS010000190.1 GCA_023429265.1 Bacteroidota bacterium
TATGTGTAGCTGTATAAACAATTCTGAAAATATCTTCACCCTTTTTTAAACTATCTAGTAGGTTTTTGAACATATAGGCATCGTACATATTATTCTTTTCTTGTTGCATTAATAATTTTGCTAATAGTATTAGAAATCTAACATTATATTCCCCATAATTATTAAGTTCATTAAACCTTTTCATATCTTCTTCGTTAAATTCAGGCAATTCTTTAGACATAAGAAGATTATCTCTTTCGTTGTGATTTTGGTGCGATTTAGTCCTATCCCAAATATCAATGAGGATATTTAAAAATTCTTTAACTAAATCTTTCTTTTGTGCCATTTTAATTAAAATATCTACAGCCCAATGAATATGCTTTGGTGTACGAATTCTTGACCATTTTGTATTTTTATCATTCTTTATTTTTTGTCTATACTTAATCAGTAAATCTAACTCAGACAATGAACCCTGATAAACAGCCAAGATATAAGAATCGTTAATTATGAAAACTTTAAGAGGTTTCTTAACTTCTCCCTCTTTTTTAAACTCCATTTTTAAAAATTTTTCTTCAATCATAATTAACTATAATTAACTCTCTTATTTTCCCTCTCTTCTCTTTTATACTATTAATCATTCTACTTGCATTAACTTTATTTAAGTAAATATTATCACCCCTATATTTATCGTTAAAAAAAGTTTCATCGGGATTTACGTTTGTTGGATCTGAATTGCTAAGCATTAACTTTGCGCCGGTTTTGTGTAATTCATGATAAAACTTTGCCAGTTCTTCCTGTTCTTTTCTCCCAAAACTTTCTTTTGAATATGCTGTAAAATGGGATGTTTCGCTTATAGGTAAGTATGGAGGGTCAAAATATATAAATGTATTTTCATTTACATATTTTTTACAAACAGTGTAATCCCCCCATTCTATAGTTGTATTCTGAAGAAGTTCCTTAACAGAAAACAAATTTTCTTCATCACAAATAGTTGGATTATTATAGTTTCCTATTGGAACATTAAATTCACCCTTCGAATTAACTCTAAACAACCCATTAAAGCAAGTTCTATTTAAAAATATTATCTGAGCTGACCTTTCAACCCAATCACTTGAAGAAGTATTATAATCAAAGCCCCTTAACTTTTCATTATACTTATTCCTAATTTCATAGTATCTCATCTTTTGAGAATTTTTATCCATCGAATGATAATCCGCTTGGTATTCTTTTAAGAGCTCAATTAATGATTCAACATCCTGCTTTATTACTTTATAGGCTAAAATTAAATCTGCATTAATATCTGATATAAAGTAATTTTTTACTTCATATTTTGAGGCAATGTGAAAAAAAACAGCACCACTTCCAATGAATGGTTCAATATAATTTTCAATCTTCCCTTTTTTTAAATCCTCAGGAAAAAAATCTTCAAATTCATTTAATAATTGCCGTTTCCCTCCTGCCCATTTTAAAAATGGTCTCGCATTAGTCTCTATACTTGTTTTCATGAATTCTTTACAGTTTTAATATTTGAATGGATTTTTTAATTCTTTGCAGAGAGAGTTATCTTGGAGTTTAAATGGTATAAGATTACCACTAATTGCTTTACATTTAACCAGAACTTACCTGATTCCAGGCGGATGACAGTTCTTACTCCAATTCCGCATTTGTCTGCTAACTCTTGTTGAGTCATTTGGAGTTCTTCCCGCCTTAAACGAATGAAGCCGGCAATGTAATTACCGGCTTCATCTAAAACACTATTATTTATATTCATTCTACCGCCTTAACTTTTTTAAATACTTCTTCTCTTTAGCAGTTAAATTTACTTTTTTACTAAGGTTTTTGAAACCGTTTCGTTGAAGGATATCCAAAAATTCTTTTACCGAAATCCCTGACTTGTTGTACTCAGTTAATTGATTAAAAACTTCCCCTTCATTAAATAAAATATACGCATCATCAAAGATGTATAATTTTGAGATTATTGGTTTATCACAAAATTTTGACTCTGCACCTTCTGCAGACGAAAAAATATCATACCACGTCATTATTGCTTCAGAAAAGTCTCCATTTTCGTAATAGTAACCAAATGATACTTCATCTACTGAGTCAGGTTTAACTGCATCTGTTAAATCTGGGAACATTTCGGAAAAGACATGATAACCTTTTTGGAATTTATCCATTCATTATAGCCCTTTTTATAGTAGTTGCGGTTCTACTTTGTAATTAATGAACTAATCCAATATGACAATTTTGACATATACAAACAATGAATAATACTTGAATTCCAGAGATACCTTGCGCCTTAGCAAGTTCAGGATGACAATTTATCTCCAATCGCTCTCCATATCCAAATACTCCAACGTTTCCTTATCGAGATTTATATTCGCTGAGTGGGTTAGCTCTTTCATCTGTTCGGCGCTCGTGGCGCTGGAGATGGGGGCGGTGATGGACGGTCTTGCCATTAGCCAGGCGAGGGCTATCTGTACGGGTGTTGCATCGTACTTTTCGGCGGTGTCATCGAGGGCGGCGAGTATCTTCCAGCCGCGGTCATTGTAGTATTTGTCACGGACGGTATTGCCGCGGACGGATTTGTTTGTGTCCTCGTCCCGGCGGTACTTCCCGGTGAGGAAGCCTCTTGCGATGGAGAAGTAAGGAATGACGCCGAGTTCCTCACGCACACAGAAGGGCTCGAGCTGCTGTTCATATTCTTCGCGGTCGTACAGATTATAGAGTGGCTGGAGGCACTCGTAGCGGGGATAGTTCTTGGCTTCGGATATGTGTAATGCTTCGTCGAGGCGTTCGGCGGTGTAATTTGATGCGCCGATGTAACGGACTTTTCCCTGCTGTACGAGTTCGGAGTACGCGGCGAGGGTCTCCTCCTGAGGAGTGTCAGGGTCATCGCGGTGTGATTGGTACAGGTCGATGTAGTCAGTCTTGAGACGTCGGAGAGAGCCTTCGACTTCAGTGATGATCTGGTCCCGTGTGAGTCCTTTTCTTTCGGGAGTAATTTCCCAGCCGACTTTAGTTGCGATGATGACGTCTTTGCGGTTTTTGCGTTCGTGGAGCCAGCTGCCGATGACTTCTTCTGATTCTCCTCCTTTATTGCCGGGTGCCCACATAGTATATGAGTTAGCGGTGTCTATTGTATTGAAGCCGTCTTCGGTGAAGGTGTCCATAATGGAGAAGGCTGTTTTGTCGTCGACTGTGTGACGGAAGACATTAGTGCCGAGGATCAGGGGTGCTGTATGTAAGTCGGATCGGCCGATGCGGCGGTGGTTCATTGTGTATTTTTCTTTTAATATAAAAATTTACCACCAAGGCACCAAGACACAAAGGTTTCACGAAGGAAAGAATTTTTAGCGCAGAGATACCTCCCGATGTAAAATCGGGATCTGAACTTCGTTTCGACATGACACCAGGGAAAGAAGCTTAACCGCGTCCCGCTGAAGCGGGACAGGAAGGACGCAAAGGAGGCGCAGAGATAAACAGAGTTAATATCCAGTGTTAAGTGTTAAGTGTTCAATGGATCTTGAGCTTTTCCATCAGCCAGGTTTTGTTTCGGAAGTTTTCGGATGATTCGAGTTTTTGTTTAAGTATTGCAATATCATCTATTTTACCGGAAAGGCGGAATTTATAGAGTTTCTCGATATTTTCAAGGAAGAGCTTGTTTGACATATAAATTCGAGGTGAGAGAACTTTATTGTCTTTGAGGAAATGCTTATAGCTGTCGGCGAGGGAGAAGAAGGGTTCGGACTCATTGAGTTCAAAGTAATTCATCAGTCGGAGATTATTGATGTTCGCTTTTGGCAGGTACCAGTCTTTGACGAAATTGTCGAAGCTGATCTTATTCAGGTAATCGAGGGATGTCTCGTAATTTTCTTTGTGAAACTCCAGGGTTGCCATATTCAAATAAAAAGCATCCTCACGGCTATTGTCCAGTATGCGGTTCTTGTATTTCAATAGTATTTTTTCTACAGTAGAATACTTTTTAAGATCCATTCCCAGGGTTGTAATGCTGTTGTATTCTGCAATAGGCAGCTTCATATCCGTAATTTTGTCATAAATGTTTTTCAGCATATACTCATACAAAGAAAATAATTCTTTTTTAAATTCCATTTTGCCGAGATGGATATAGAGTTCGCACACAGACCGGAGGTTCCTTACCTCGTAGATATTAATTTTATCAGAAGCACCTATAGTCCCTAAAACAAAATCCTTTAAATTAAAATAGTTACTTTGATCGGAGTGATCTTTTAGCGCTTTGTATAGATAATATTTCATTGCCATCACTTTATAGTGTGGACTATCTACTTTTTTGAGGGTTTCTATATAGTTCTTGAAGTTGAAATTATCAAAAAAAATATCGGGCTCGCTTTCGCCGAAATCCAGCCTGAAGGCTTTTTCATTGACGAATTTATCGTGATGCAGACTTCCCATACGCATAAGCGCATAGGTAATCAGATATTCGGACAATCGAATGACTTCATCGGTAATGATGCGCTGCTGTTCATTAGCGACATGGAATTGGACAAGCGAATCGGAGAGGAGGAACTTAGCGAAGTAATATGCTGTCTCCCCATATTCCTTTTTTTCAATGCGATCTGCAAGTTTTTGAGATGTACGTAGAAAATTTTTGTTCAATCCTCTTTCTGCTTGCTCTGACATAAGAAAAGTATCCTCGAGAAAAAAGTTTTTACGGCAATTAACACGAATGAATAATTCTTCCGTGAGCTTATAGAGCTCGGAAGAAAGTTTTCGCAGGACCTGTTCGTTGTATTTTTCTCCGGGAAAGATCTTTTTGTAAATGTATTCCTCTGTGAGCAAGCGGCTGTCATATTCTGGATGGAATTCGGAAAGCACATTAAAAAGATCTGCCACCTTCTTACGCTGAACAAAGTAGGTTGATTCGGTCATTTTGCCCAGGTCCTTAAGTTCGTCTTTGCTGAGTGTCTTTAGCACTTCAACAACTTTGGAATCCTTCATATTCGTGTCATAATTATATTAAAAAAGCAGCAATATTCTGCTAATTTTAAGCTTTTTATATAAAGATAGCAATAATTCCCTGTCAAAGATAATCAAAAAATTCTTTGAGCGGCATACTTCCGGATTATAATTTGAGGCAGTTAATTTAAAAATTAAATAATTCTTGGGAGGAATTATGAAAAATAAAAAAGGAATTATCTGCGCACTTTTGATGTGCATTACTGCATTTGGTTCGACGGTAAATGCTCAATGGAATCCACAGACCAGCGGTGTAAGCCAGGTATTGAACCATATTTATTTTTATGATGTGAATACCGGGTATAGTACCGGCAGTATCAACGGGTTTTTGAAGACCACCAATGGAGGTGAGAACTGGGTAAACATAGATAATGGGGATATAAGCGGAAATACGAAGACAATGAAGTTTTTTGACAGTCAAAAGGGTATTGCCATTACTCAATTTGGTGTTTATAAAACTTATAATGGCGGTAATAACTGGATAAATACTTACAATGGTAGCTGCTGGAGCGGGGAAATTATCGATACAAACAATATTTATATAACTTATACAAATCAGGCTTTTCGGACAACTAATGGTGGTCAAAATTGGTCCATAATACACACCGATACGGCAAATTTTCAATGCGTTTCGTTTATAAATAGTACAACGGGATATCTAAGCATAGAGTACGGTGAACTAAGAAAAACCACAAATGGCGGGGCAAACTGGACACCCATAATCTTTCCGGATCCTGGTAATGTGATCTATCATATGAAGTTTGCCAATGAAAATAGAGGCTGGGCTATTTCGGTGACAGACAGTAACCGCTTCTTCCGGACGGATGACGGAGGGAATACCTGGAATCAGGTGTATAGCTCCACAAATTACCTATATGGTTTTGATCATTATGGACCCAATAAGGTATGGTTAATCGGTGATGGCAAAATACCTGTAAGTATAAACGGAGGTGACACGTGGGATGAATTTTCAATTTCCGGTTTTGCTGCATATTCTATATCCTTCGCAAATGAAAATTATGGATGGCTTTGCGGATCCGCAGGTAAGATATATCATTCGACAAATGGGGGTGGAATACCTACATCCTTATTGCAAACATCAACACAGCTGCCCGAGGCCTATAAACTTGAGCAGAACTATCCCAATCCTTTCAATCCCTCTACAACCATAAGCTTTAGCATAGCGGGGAATACATCATCGGTAAAGCTCTCAGTTTACAATTCATTAGGTCAAATGGTGAGCGAGCTCGTAAATAAGAATTTGCAGCCGGGAGCATATAGCTATAGATTCGATGCCGCGCGCTTTCCCAGCGGAGTATATTATTATAAACTGGAGGCGGGTGAATATTCACAGACTAAGAAGATGCTTCTTGTAAAATAAAATTAATCTAACGAGAAATGAAAAGAATATTAACAATATTAGTATTAATCTTTACCTTTTCAACTGGGAAGGCAGACTGGATTGCCCAGACAGTACCGACGACAAATGTGGTAGCGACAATACATTTTCCCAATGAAAACACGGGGTATGCCGGATGTCACGGGGGAGTTTTTTTAAAAACCACTAACGGGGGCGCTCAATGGACAGCTATTAGCACAGGCATAACCAGCTCATTTGCTTTTTCCGATACATATTTTTTAAATGGAAATACCGGCTGGGCAGTGACAGGTAACGGGGTAGTGATAAAAACCACCAATGGCGGACAAAACTGGTCAAACCAAAATCCAAATAACGTTGGAGCCATATCAGAAATATTTTTCCTGAATGAAAATACAGGCTGGTTATCTATGTCGGATGGGAAATGTTCAAAAACAACTAATGGGGGAACAACCTGGACAGCTCAAAATACCGGAGCATCTTTCAATTTACAAAATGTATGGTTCACGTCAGAAAACACCGGCTTTATAGTGGGGAGCAGCGGAGATTATTTTAAGACAACTAATGGGGGAACTAACTGGGTGATTTATAATAACGGTAATAACGGTTTTATGAGAGGATTATTTTTTACCGATCAGAATACCGGGTGGGTAACCACTTCAACATATAATCTTTTGAAAACCACGAATGCGGGTATAAACTGGCAGGTAGTAAATACGAACTCGTCTAATCAAAGCTATGACATATTATTTGTGGACGATTACTATGGGTATGCCTGCGGCGCCTTCGGGCAGATGCTTGCAACTACGGATGGCGGAGCGACCTGGTCACCAGAAATTACTAATGTAACAGGAAGATTTTACGAGCTGACAAATGTAGGCAATAAAGTTTGGGCGTGCGGAAATAACGGAATGATACTATATAATGAAGTGATAACAGGGGTGGGATCCAACACCGGTGAAATACCTGCGGCATATTCATTAGGACAGAACTATCCAAACCCCTTCAATCCTGAGACGAAAATCAGTTTTGATATTGCGGGTAGTAAATCCAGTAATGTAAAACTTATTGTATATAATTCATTAGGCGAAAAGGCAGGGGAACTTGTAAATCAAGTTTTGACACCGGGTTCCTACAGTTATACCTTTAAGGGAGCAGGGCTGCCAAGCGGTGTGTATTATTACAAATTAATAACCGACGGTTTTACGGAAACAAAGAAGATGTTATTAGTAAAATAGAGTAGCTTCATTGGTTCACCCTAATGCAAGTTCTTTTGGAAGAAGGGTCCGAAGAAGATTCCTCGAGGAAATATTCGTATTCTGAGTCCTCTCAAGGGAACTCCTGCAGAGTTTTGCAGGAATTATCTACCCGGCTCTCACTTTGGGAGCCGGGATTATAAAAATATAAAACGAAATGGGATTCAAAAAAGGATACATAATTACGGATGTAGCGGAGGAAATAAAATTTCCATCTTAAATAAGGGGTATGAGTTTATTACAACCACAAAATTTTTATTGTTTCTTCTAATGGTTTAAATTCCTTGTCACCTGTTACAAGAGTAGCTTCTTGATTAAGAGCGAGGGACGCAGCAAAGGCATCGGCAAACGACATTTTATTGGAAGCTTTGAATTTTGCTGCTTCCAATGTTATATCCCGGTCAGCTTCAATTACCTCCAGAGGAAGATCTTTAACAGTCTCGAGATACAGTTCAGCTCTTTCATTTCCTCCTTCCCTCAGAGCGATGTAATAAATTTCACCCCAATTTATAACGGACATCAAAAGCTTGCTTTTATTGTCAATGGCATCCTCAAGCAAAGAGGTTACTTTTTCACCTGATGGTTCTCCTTCGAGGTAAGCTATAAGGGCATAGCTGTCAAGTACGTAGGTCTTCATAATTCCCGTTCGGACTTTTTCTCTTCGACTAAGGCTTTTAGCAGTTTACCTTTGGATTTGAAGACCCCGAATGAAGAGCGGAT
>JAEYVS010000066.1 GCA_023429265.1 Bacteroidota bacterium
GCTTCGGTTATTAATGAAAGCTTTTTGTTTATAATGCGGTAAACCTTCATTTCATATAGTTTATTCCCCTTATTGTCGATAAAGAGATAAGGGGATTTTTTTACGTCAGAAATATCCCTGATCTGAATAAAATTCTTCAATGCCTTTAAAGCATACTCGCCGAAGGGAATTATCCGTTCCTTAGAACCCTTACCCATCACCTTTACGGTTTTTTTAGACATATCCACATTTATCATCTTCAGCCCGATCAATTCGGAAAGCCTCATTCCGGTGCTGTAAAACAATTCCAGAATTGCCTTTTCGAGAGTGGTAAACTCCACCTCACCCTTTTCATCCAGCAGATCCTCCATTTCCTTTTTGCTGAGGAAATTCGGGAGCTTCTTATCGAGCCGGGGAAAGATAAGGTTTGAAGCTGTGTTCTTTGAGACATACCCTTCCCTGCTCAAAAACTTATATAATGATTTAAGCACTGATATCTTTCGTGAAATGGATTTCTTTGAAAATTTAGTGGTTGTCTTAGATGGCTTATTGAATATTTTGCTTGCCGGATCGGAAAGCTCAGCTACGAATGATTTTAGTATAGCTAAGGGTATTTTGTTAAAGTCTATATCATAAGCCCCGGGATCGAAATCCTGTTTTGCTTCAATACCGTTTTCGGTTACGTAAAGAAATTTTGCGAACTGGAGGAGGTCATTCTTATAAGAGATAAGAGTATTCGGAGAGTAATTTTTCGTTACCTCCAAATACTCTAAATATTCGTCCGTGTATTTGTTAAAGCTCTTTTTCAAAAGAGATCTTTGTTTGCTTTTCCATCTGGAAAAGCGATAGCTTTATTCCGAAACTGCTTCCTTATCAGCTTCGACTGAATCGTCCTTTATCTCATATTTAGCTTTACAGTTAGGACATTCGAGGAAATCTCCGTCCTTCTTAGTATGCTTTTTTACGAGATAATTACTGTCGCACTGCTCGCAATTTTGAATTACCGGCATGTAATTAGTGATAAAGTCACAATCAGGATATCTGGTACATCCATAGAATAAGCGCTTGGCCTTGCCGCCGCGCCTTTCGAGGATCTCCCCTTCTTTACACTTAGGACATTTAATGCCCAAAGTAATAGGTTTAATACCCTTACACTTAGGATAGTTTGAACAGCCGTAGAATTTTCCATATCTACCGACCTTAACAACCATATCAGAGCCGCACAGGTCGCATTTAACGCCTTTAGCAAGCTCCTTGTGCTCTGCGTGCTCCTCTTCCAGGGGCATTGAGGCTTTACAGGTTGGGTATTTTTCGCACGCCATGAACTGACCGTTGCGTCCCCACTTTTTCACCATCTTTGCGCCGGTTTCTTCACCGCACTCAGGACAGGTGACATCGGTACGTACTGTCAACGTTGCCTTGATATCTTTAGCTACTTTGTCTGCTTCATCCAGGTCTTTGCTGAATGGAATATAAAAATCATCTAATACTTTCTTATACGTTGATTCACCATTGGCAATAGTATCGAGCTCATCTTCCATCTTAGCGGTAAATTCCGCGTTTATTACATCATCGAAGTGTTCTCCGAGAATCTCATTTACGGTCATCCCTAAATTAGTAGCAAAAAGTTTTCTTTCGTTAAGTTCTACATATTTTCTATCGATTACTGTAGTGACGATCAAAGCAAAGGTACTGGGACGTCCTATGCCTAGAGCGTCCAGTTGCTTGATAAGACTGCTTTCGGTGTATCTCGCAGGCGGCTTGGTGAATTTCTGCTCCTTTGACATGCTGATTGCTTTTACCATATCATCTACATTCAGATTATCCGGTATAATGGCATTATCCTCATCCTGATCCTTATCATCCGAGCTATCACCGTAAACTTTTAAGAAACCCTCGAACTTTACTGTTCTGCCTGATGCCCTGAACCAATATTGATCGGTATTTCCTCTCGGGGAAAGAGCCTTAATTATAATGGTCTTTTGGTCGAATACAGCAGGATTCATCTGAGAAGCAACAAACCTGTTCCATATCAATGTGTATAGAGCCAAAAGGTCCTTACCAAGGGATTTTAGTGTTTCCGGAGGCCTCTCAAGTGCCGTAGGGCGAATAGCTTCGTGAGCATCCTGTGTTTTCTTGGTGCTTTTCTTTCCCGCGGTTGAGTTTGGTTTAGCCGGCACATAGTCCTTGCCGTACTTTTCTGCTATGTATGCCCTGCACGAATCCACTGCTTCCGGGCTAAGTCTTGTCGAATCTGTCCTCATATAAGTGATAAGACCAACGTTACCCTCACCCTTAACGACTTCCTGTCCTTCATATAGTTTCTGGGCAAGCATCATCGTCTTCTTAGGGGAATACCCGAGATTAGTTGAAGCAGCCTGCTGGAGTACACTAGTAGTAAAAGCAAGAGGCGGATTACGCTTTACTTCTTTAACGGTAATATCAGTTATCTTGTATTGATTATTCTGAAGCTCCTGGATTATCTTATGAGCGTGATCGATGTCCTCTATACGTGGATTTTCACCGTTAAACTTCAGGGTATCATCATTTATCTTATATAGCTTCGCGTTGAAGGGTTTTGAACTCCCTGATGGCTTCGAGAAGAGCCCATCGATTGTCCAGTATTCCTTCGGCACAAATGCCTGTATTTCCTTCTCACGTTCGCAGATTATTTTCAATGCTACCGATTGCACACGTCCCGCGGAGAGCCCAAAGAAAAAGGTCTTCCATAAAAATGGGCTTACTTTATATCCCAGTATCCTGTCCATAACCCGGCGCGCCATCTGCGAAGTCACAAGGTCTTCATTTACACTGCGGGGATTATCCATTGCTTCCTGGACACCAGCTTTAGTGATCTCATTAAAGAGTACACGCTGGATATTCTTATTCACCGGTTTTATTTCACCTGCAATATCTGCCGCGATGGCTTCTCCCTCTCTATCAGGGTCAGTCGCTATGTATATTTTATCGGACTTCTTTGCAAGACTTTTCAATTTTTCTACCACATCTTCCTTACCCGCTATAATCTCATAGTTTGGCTTATAATCATCCTCTATGTCTACACTTATCTTACTTTTTGGAAGATTTTTGATATGACCGACTGTCGCCTCTACCACATAGTCTTTCCCAAGATACTTATTGATAGTCTTAGCTTTGGATGGTGACTCTACTATAACTAATGATTTACCCATATTTAGGTTTTATTGAAAAAATGGTTTTACGAATGTATCTGTAATCTGTGTAATGTTTATTCCCATAGAAATAGTTCCACAGGTCAAAAATTAAGTATTTAATTGCAAATATCCAACTTTTTGAAGATAATGGTCTTCCATTTTCCGCATTACCTTCTGATTTTTAACGTCCTTATCATCATACCCGCATAAATGCAATAGTCCGTGAAGAACTACCCTGAATAATTCTTCGGAGAAATCTTTCTTAAATCTCTTGGAGTTATGCTTTACCGTATCCGGGGAGATAATAATGTCGCTCTCGAGCTTTCCATCATCATCCGTATCATAAAATGTAAGTATATCCGTCTCGTAATTATGAGAAAGGTACTTATTGTTGAAATCTTTTATAGTATCATCAGAACAAAACAAAAAACCAACTACCGAACAATTTAATCCTTCTTCTTTCCCAAGTACAGTAATATACTCTTTCACCTTCTTCTTGAATTCAGGTATCCTTTTCTGGTCTATGAACTCTACTTCAAATATGAAATTCGTCTTTGTAATAATGCCTTAATGATATTATGCTGACTCTGTAACTGACAGCGCTACCGCTGAAAGCAGCTTCTCGGAATTCAACTCACCAAAATCGGAACTCAACAGCTTCTTATCTACATTCGAATACAAAGCACAGTCACCCTGCCTGGAAATGATCAAGCCGGAGATCTTATCTCCTGCCTCAGAAACAAAGATGGCTTCTTCGAGCATTTTGCTCACTATGAATTTATTACAGGATTGCAGCTGTAAATGACAATTATTCGTATATACCGATATCAGAAAGGAATTTTCATTTCCTTCGTCTGTCTCGGGTATGATATCTATGTGTATTTTTGAATTATCCTTCTCATTCTTTAACTGCATCGAGTAGGATCCGCCCTCGCTGGCAAATGTAGTTTCAAACAGCTCTTCTATCTGCTTGATAAGCTCATTATTGCCGTCCCTGAAATTTATCAAGTAACTCCCTTTCATTTAAAAACCCTAACTGACGTGAATCAATTAGGGTTTAATGTTTTTACTGCCGGCTTTTTTAGCCAGTGACGCGGACATTTTTTGCTTTTTGTCCCTTGTCGTCTTCTTCTATTTCATACTCAACTGCTACACCGTCTTCAAGAGTCTTGAAGGAAGTATCTGAAGCAATTGCAGTATAATGTACGAAGATGTCCTTTGCTTCGCCGTCATCGCTGACGATAAAGCCAAAGCCTTTTTTGGCATCAAACCATTTTACTTTTCCTGTCGGCATTACTTAGAAATTTAATAATAACTCCGCATTTGAGAATCAAAGACACAGGCATAAAATAATTAAAAGACACAACCCAAATGCAGAACAATACCTGTACTTTGCAGTGATTAAAGAACAATATGTACTAAAATAGATATATTAAATTGATTTGTCAATAAGTAAACCCCTGAAAAACAATTATTCCTTGACTTTCAGGGATTCCTCTTTCCTGTAATTTTCCACATAAAATAGATAATTCCGCGCACTTTGGGCTATTTTTTCGATCTCCTCACTCCTCAAATCCCGCACTATCTTTCCGGGCACACCGGCGACTAAAACTCCTTCAGGAACCTCAAATCCCTCTTTTATCAGCGTCCCTGCGGCTACCAGGGAATTCGAATTAACCACGCAATTATCCAGTAATATTGCTCCCATCCCTATCAGCACCGAATGCTTGACAGTACACCCGTGCAGCACCACATTATGCCCCACAGTAACGTCAGCCCCTACTATTAATGGGTACTTTTGCCAGGTCACGTGAAGCATCGAGTTATCCTGGATGTTGGTTCTTTCCCCTACCCGTATGTAATTCACATCACCACGGATGACCGTATTGTACCAGACATTAACGTCCTTCTCCAGTACCACATCGCCTATGATACGGGCTCCGTCTCTGAGAAATACAGACTCGTGTATATTTGGCTCTATGCCGTTATATGATTCAATGGTGATCATTAATCGAGGTTATTTAGCTGAATTTCAATGTCCCGGTCAGTGTCATTAAGGAAAACATCTATCTCTCCCTGCCTGAGCTCTTTTGTATCCGACGGGAATAAATGTTTATTCTCCCTTGCCCACTTCGCCGCGATGCCATTCAATGGACTGGATACACCGTAATTTTTATACTGGAGCATCTCACCTATCTGATAGATTATATCCACCAGTGTCTCTCCTGACGCCCAGTAATCGCCAATGCAAATATCGTGCGGCGAGGCTATCCGGAAATTCGGATGAAAAATATCCGTCAATAAGTAACATTGAGGTTTTAATCTCGGGTAATCGATGTGAAGATATATCTCTATCTTATGCTCATCGATGT
>JAEYVS010000073.1 GCA_023429265.1 Bacteroidota bacterium
ATCCAGAATTTCCTCTTTTGTATCCATTTTATATAATAGTTAATTAATATTATCAAATAACTATAAAAATTTATGGGCATTGCTCTTAATGAACTGATATTATGATATATATATACTAACTTTCCCCTTATGAGAAAGCTGACTCATCCTGAGATCAAAAACCGGCGTAAGACCCTCGAAAACATCGGTGAATTTAAGAGAAATCCCATTTATGTATTATGTGATAATATCAGGAGCATTTTTAATGTCGGTTCTATATTTCGTACATCAGATGGAGCTTTCATAGAAAAAGTAATTTTAACGGGATATACGCCTTACCCGCCGCGCAAGGAAATTGACAAGGTAGCCCTTGGCGCAACAGAAAGTGTCCCCTGGGAGTACTATAAAGACCCTCTGGACGCCGTAAGAGACCTCAAGCAAAAAGGTGTCAAAATAGCCGTATTGGAGATTACTGAACCGCAGAATTATTACTGGAATGTCAGAAAAGAGGATTATCCGATATGCCTCATAATTGGCAATGAAATCGCCGGTGTATCGAAAGAACTTATCGATGAAGCTGATATTTCACTGGAGATACCTATGATGGGAATGAAGCAATCATTAAATGTTTCCGTAGCATACGGTATTGCCGTATATGAGCTTATGAGAAAATTGAATTTTGAATAAAAAAACCCCGTATGGAGAGACGGGGTTAGGGGTAAATCAGACCTTATTTAACTCAACATCTTAAGAACGCGTAATTAGAACACACTTAAACTATCATTACTTCGGTATTATTAACCGGGTTATACTTTATGCTGATCTTATCACCTGCTCTCGGGATTGCAATCTTTGAAACAAGCACTTCAGTAGTTGTTTCAAATGGAGTGCCGTATGCAGGCTGCACAGCCAATTTAAGCCTTACTATGGGGTCATAATTAACAAGCTTGCCTGTATCTTCTATAGAAAGCACTTCTGCGCTTGCAGGCACACCAGTCATACTCAGGTTTGCATTTCCGCCCATAGCATTCTTAGCAGTATTAAGGGACTGGTTAGTTTGATCCACAAAATCCTTTCCCATAAAAGTTTTGGTAAGAAAACCGGTTACTCCTGAATTAATTGTTTTGTCAGCCTGTTCAAGAGCTTTATTAGGATCTTTTCGGGCTTCTTCGAATTTCTTCTTATTAAAAAACATTTTATCTCCTTTTGAATTATGTAGAAAGATTTAATTTAATTACATCAAATTAACCTAAATCATTACATCAAACAAATAAATCTTTGGTTAAATATTTAACCAAAAAAGGGCATATAGTTATCTAAAATGTGCAAAAACCTCGAAATTACTTTAAAAGTAAAGGTTTTCAAGGGAAAGAATTTTAAAAATGTACATAAAAAAGCCGGAGCAATTTAATTTACTCCGGCTTTGTAAAGCTATCAAGAACTTCGTTTTTTACTTAACCAGCATCATTTTCTTTATGTCAGAAAATTCACCGGATGATATTTTATAGAAATATACACCTGATGTTAAAGATGATGCGTTGAAATCGATACTGTAAGAACCTGCTTGCTTTATGTCGTTAACAAGAGTTGTTACTTCTTTTCCAAGCATATCATAAATAACAAGCTTAACAAATCCTGTTGTTGGAATCTCAAATTTTATGTTTGTTGTCGGGTTAAATGGATTCGGATAGTTCTGTGAAAGACTGAATCTTTCAGGAACCTGGTTTCCTACTGGGTCTAATCCGGTAACTAAGAATGAATTATCATAAAATATTGGAGATGCGCCAAATCCTGCATACACAACAGCTCCACCATTTGCAGGGTTTGTATAACCTGCTATGTCAGGGAAAACCGTTCCTGTAGGAGTATTGTGGCTGACACGGGTATGACCTGTGAAACCGGTGATAATGTTTGTAGTACTTGTGTAAATAATGGTATCACTGCTACCGTCTACTCTATACACACACCTGAAAGCATACTGACCTATGTTACAATCTAGTGAGGGAGAATCCTGGTTATCGGTTTGAACAAATATCGGAGCATCTAAGCCCCAGTATGAACCTGCTCCGCCATCCCAGGCGTCTCTATAGATTTGCGTAGGAGTACCTGCAAAATTATAAACGATACCCATGTTGTTATTATTCCTGTTAACTGCCAGGTCTGGTGAATGTTCATTTGTTGCACTTGAAGTTATGTTAACCTGTGTCCAGGATGAACCTGTACCAAGACTTCCTAATGCTATTTTCATTAACCTTAGATTTCCATTAGGCGGTGTAATTGTATTAGTCAAAGCAACATATATTGTATCTGCTCTAAAATTATAATCTATGTCCAGATCATAATCGTCAAACCCTCTTACTCTGTGAGGAGTCGACCAGCTGTTTCCCCAGTTCCCGGAAAAGCTCACCGATGCGCTGTCACCTACTCCACTGCTTGCATCTACATTCCTGTATGCAATATACCAGTATGTTAGTCCTGCACTCCAGTCACGTCCGTCAGATATGATACTTGGTTCTATAAGACCTCTGCCGCCCAGTGTAGGTGCTACCTGTACCGCAGAACGGAAATCACCATCACTGTCCCATCCGAACCAGTAAAGCTGTCCTGCAAAAGATGAAGCGTCTGGTGTTCTAACCCCGGCAAACCCAAGTGTATGACCACCGGTTGTATCGGTAATGTACATATCAAATGAATGCCACTTTGTTGTTCCGCCCGGATTGATGGATCTCCATCTTTCCCAGTTTTGTCCATTGTTGGTTGATCTCCATACTACTATGGTATCTCTGTTCGCAGTAATATAAGCAGTATATTGTGTTCCAAGAGAGTCGATCCTAAGCAAAAGATTTCTTTCGAATATACCGGGGTTTGGAGTTCCACCATATGAAACCACATTGTCACCATTCATCCAATCTGGATTGAAAGGTGCGCTCACTTTTTCAGGAGTAGAGTCATAAGGCTTGTTAAATGAGCTATTATCCGAATAGAAGTTTTCCGGATAACTTTGTGTGTATTGCTCTAACAGATTTTGATATTGCTGCTCGTTACCTGATTTCCTGGCTTGAACAACTGCCATCCAATCTTGAGCTTTTTGGGAATTATCAATTACAGGTGCATCCGGGTTAGCTTCTTTGTACGGATCTCCTGCCATTGTAATGCCCGAAAAGAGCATTAGCAATAAAAGAGTAAAAATTGACATTTGTTTCATTCTGAATCCTTCCTTTTAATTTAGGTTTATTTGTTCTTCCTTAAATCTTATACAACTTATAAAAAATAATATACAGTTGGAAATTAATTTTCCGAACTTTGATGCATATTTTGTTAACTTGATAAATTACTTATATCCGGTTGAATTTCAAAATAAATTTTTATCTGGTATATTTGTCCTATAAACTGCGTAATTTACAGTAAAAGCCTGAAAAATGCTTATTCCAGCTTAAAAATGAAATTTTTGTACGGAAAATTTTTCTAATTTGTAGATAATACCGCTACAAATAGAATATTTATTATTGGGAGATACCTAAAGATATTGAACTTTAATGGAAGAAACAAGTAGGATTTTCAAAAAACAAAGCCCTTATGCTTAAAAAATCCAAGAATAAGGGCTTATTTACATAAACTACTATTTTAACAATATCATTTTTTTGATATCCGAGAATTCACCAGCCTTTATTCTGTAGAAATAAGCACCCGAAGATAGTCCTGAAGCATTAAAATCAACCCTATAGCTGCCTGCCGTCTTTTCACCGTTCACTAATGTTGCAACTTCCTTACCCAGCATATCATATACACTGATTTTTACAAATCCATTCACCGGGATATCATAACTAATAGAAGTTGATGGATTAAATGGATTAGGATAATTTTGTGAAAGTGAAAACTTTACCGGAAGCTGATTGTTAGTAATATTCACTGCCGTACCCGAACAGCCGCTTGCGCCATATACGGATGAGCCGTTTGGACCTTCAAATACAGCAAAACAACTGTCGGTTCCTGATAGCTTGTACCCTGCACTTCCTCCGAATGCATTATCAGGAATAATCCCTGCGCCATCCATTTGGACTATTGTTGATAAATTAAATGAGCTTCCCGGAGAGTATGCTGTTCTATACCTGAATTCCGGATTTGTATTTGGAGCATCTAAACGAGTCCATCCCATTTTAAAATGTCCATCAATTCCGCGCAAACAAATTATATCTGCATCATATGTGGTATCAACCGAAGAATCAATATAACCCTGAGTCCAGCTAATACCACCGTTACTTGTTCTGATGTATCGTGGATCGGTATCATCGCCATTTACGTGCCTTCTGATCGTACTTATGCAGCCTTTCATTTGATCCACATCTCCTCCAAAACTGATCTTTGGACGGGATGACTGGTATGTCAGATCAATTGAATTTATGATATATGGAACAGTAGCCATGAAATTTGAGCTATACGTCATATATATAAAGTCACCAAGACCTCCATGATTTTCAAAGATAGAGCAGGTTACTATTTTAGGACCTCCTGTCCCCGCGGAATCGTAAAATGCAACATCGCTCTTCATTGTTGAAGAATCCGGAGCGGAAGCCGTATGCCACCAATAATTACTTCCGGTACTTCCGTTATTCCTATCGGTAACTGTTGGGGTTCCGGCATAGGGGTTTTGAATTACAAAAGCTCTGCTAAATACTTTTCTTGTTGCTCCGGTTATGTTTGAATCCATCGTAGCAACAATGTAAATATATGCTGCCGATGTATAACGTGGATAATCCGATACAACTCGAGCCCAGTACTGACTCGTGTTTGAACTCTTTGGAAGATTAGCATAAAAGAACCCGGTACCGTCATCCTTATATCTTGCTACAAATGAATACGTACCTGCTGAGTATGAATATGAACCGGTAACATATACCCACCAGTCCGTTCCATCACTTAGCACCTCAATGTCAAGATCATCAGTCCGGAAGTTCAGGTCATCCTGAATATACTGAAACCCTGCAAGCAAACTCCAGGATATCCCGCCATCATCTGAGTAATAGATTCTGAGTGTATCCGTGAAATCCTGAGAATACTTTGTAGTTGCTACCCAAATCCTTCCATTATCATCCTGTGTAGTGGTAGCAGTAGCCCAAAATGCACCACTTGCAATACGTGTTATCCCAATGTTATCCATTGACTGATTAAATTCCGCTCCAAAATGAATTGGGATGGCATTTGCACCGTCGCCGGGTACAAGAGGTTTAGGATTTGATAACGCGTTAATTTGAGATTCAAGATCCCTCATCAATGCCACATTCCCATTATCTTTCGCAATAACAAGCTGTTGTGAAAGCGTCTCAATCATTAAATTTGTGGATTCATTGACATTACCTGGTGCAAAAGAGGGATTTTCAGGATCACCAGAACCGAAATGATTTTGTATTATCGAATTAGTTTCGGAAAGATCCTTTACCATATCCTGAGCAAAAACAGGACTCACTAATAAAATACTAAGTAAAACTAAATAAATCGGTCTCATAATAAGACTCCTCCTAAAGATTTTTTTTAAATAAAAGTTTATAAAATTTCCTCTTAGCTATTACCCATAGCTCAGTAAAAACATCTGGAATAGGGGGAGATAAAATGATGTTGAGTTTCTAAACAAGCTAATCCAAACTAAAATATTTTTTAGCTTTTAACAAATAAACTTTTTTTAAAAAATTACCGGGCGAATGTTTTGAATCAAGAATTTTTTTAGGATAATTTACCTTAAAGGGTAAGAATGGCAGTTTTTAAAAGGAAGAAAATTTTAATTTGTAACTTTTTAGACGTAAAAAAACCGGATAATTAATCCGGTCTGGCTTAAGAAATGATACAAAGCTTTTAATATTCTCTTTCTCCAATAAAATTCACAAGCACCTTTAGTGAACTTTTTGTTTCACTTTCCGGAAATACACAGATTGATTGAAGAGCAGCACCGGAATATTCTTTGATCTTATCTTTTGTGTAATCCAATCCACCGTATTCCTTTACAAAAGCATAAACCTTTTCAAATGCTTTACCGGGTTTATCCTTTACCAGGTTAATGATATCTTTTGATTGACCTTTGGGAGCATTCTGGAGAGAAATTATCAATGGAAGAGTAAACTTCTTTTCTTTTACATCATTGCCGGGGGATTTCCCAAGCAGTTTCTTTCGCCCTGTATAATCCAGCAGATCATCCTGCAATTGAAATGCTATTCCAAGATTCTCACCAAATTCCGAAAGTCTTTTGATTTTATCTTCGTCATCTGTTGTGCTCATTGCGCCAAGTTTACAACACGTTTTTATAAGTGAAGCGGTCTTATCGGATATAACTTTAAAATATGTCTCCTCCGACGAATCAAAATTCCTGGCTTTTTGTATCTGCAGGAGTTCACCTTCGCTCATACGCCTCACAGCTTCCGAGGTAGTATGCAGAAAATCGAACTCTTTGCCCTCCAGAGCTATCAGAAGCCCTTTTGAGAGCAAGTAATCCCCTATCAATACTGCAGCTTTATTTTTCCATACAGCGTTAATCGAAGCAAATCCTCTTCTTTCCGCGGCTTCATCTACTACATCATCATGGATCAATGTAGCGGTATGCAGGAGTTCGACCATATTAGCTGCTATATAGCTTCGGTCGGTTACTCCTCCGCAAAGCTGAGCTGATAATAAAACCAGTGCTGGCCGTATTTGCTTACCTTTCTGTTTATGAATGTATTTGGTAATCAGATCAATAAGCGCGACTTTAGACTTTAATTCCTGCGCAAATCTTTTCTGAAATTCCTTAAGCTCTTTCTCTATCGGTTCTGTAACTACTTTTAAATTCAATTTCTGTTTTAATTTGTTTGAATAGAGTCATCATCGACTTCCAAATTCTCTCTCTTTTTTTGGGCAGCCTTACAAATAAAGATACTGATCTCATATAGAATCAACAAAGGGATTGCCAGCATGATCTGGCTCACCACATCCGGTGAAGGAGTCATAATCGCAGCTATAACAAGGATAGCCACAACAGCATGCTTCCTGTACTTCTTCATAAATTCCGGTTTCAATATACCAACTTTTGAAAGGAAAAAAGATACCATTGGGAGCTCAAAAACTATCCCCGCAAGAAGACAAACAGATATGACAAACTGCATATACTCATTGGCATCTATCTGGTTACTGATAAGCTCCGTGCCGAAATTCGCAAAGAAACCCAGGGATGTAGGCAGCAGAACAAAATACGCAAACACAATCCCTGCAATAAAGCATAATGACGTAAAAAAAACGATCCCGGAAATATACTTTCGTTCATTCGGCATAAGAGCCGGTTCTATGAACTTCCAGAATTGATAAATTATGTTCGGAACGCTTAGTATTATTCCACCTATCAGGATCACCTGCATATACAGCGTAAATTGTCCGTAAGGCTTAAGATTGATAATCGTCAAAGGAGGGTCTGTGTTCTTTGCGGGAGCAAAAATAATGAATTTCATTATGTCATCAATAAAAATACCAACCAATACCGCCGCCAAAACTATACCAACGACAGCCTTTACTATCCTCCATCTCAGCTCCTCAAGATGATCCAGAAATCCCATCTCATCTTCAGATTCCTCACCAATAATATCTTTTTCTTCGTCAGCCATTATTTACTTCACATTGTAATCAAACAATTCAAATCTTGACGTCAATTCCTTCACCTCATTTTTCACATCATCTTTTACTTTCTCGTCTTCGTGCCCCGAAATAACACGGTTTATCATATCAGCGATCTGCACCATTTCAGCTTCCTTCATACCGCGGGTTGTCAATGCAGGAGTACCTAATCGTATTCCGCTTGTGACCAGGGGGCTTTTGTCGTCGAAAGGAACCGAGTTCTTATTGCAGGTTATTCCCACCGAATCGAGAGCTTCTTCTGCCTGCCTCCCTGAAAGATTTTTATTCCTGAGGTCAATGAGCATCAGGTGATTATCCGTACCTCCGGATATCACATTAAAATCATACTCCACCAGCTTAGATGCCAGCGCCTGTGCATTCTTTATTATCTGTTTGGCATAATCTGTAAATCCTTCATTCAGCACTTCCTTAAACGCGACTGCTTTTGCAGCGATTACGTGCATAAGAGGTCCACCCTGTACTCCGGGCATCACCATCGAATTCAGTAATTCACTCATCATCTTCGTTCTTCCTGATTTTGGCGCTGTAAGACCGAAGGGATTTTCAAAGTCCTTACCCATCAGGATTATCCCGCCTCTTGGTCCTCTGAGTGTCTTATGAGTAGTGCTCGCGACGATATGGCAATAAGGAATGGGGTCATTCAATAATTTCTTTGCAATTAAACCTGCGGGATGAGCGATGTCCGCAAATAGAAATGCTCCTGCCTTATCGGCTATTTCTCTGAACTTCTTATAATCAATGTTTCTCGAATATGCGCTTGCTCCTACCGTTATCATCTTGGGTTTTTCCTTCATTGCCGCCTCCTCAACCATATCATAATCAAGCGCTCCGGTGTCAGGATTTATTCCATATGCCGTAAAGTTATACAGCTTACCTGAGAAATTTACAGGAGACCCGTGTGTGAGGTGCCCTCCGTGTGACAGGTCCATACCCATTACCTTATCACCCGGTTTCAAAAATGTAAAATACACAGCCATATTTGCCTGGCTGCCTGAATGCGGCTGCACATTAGCGTACTCTGCCCCGAATATCTCCTTAGCGCGGTCAATGGCAAGGTTTTCAGCAATATCCACGTACTCACAACCTCCATAATACCGCTTTCCCGGGTAACCCTCGGCATATTTATTGGTGAGGACCGACCCCTGGGCTTCCATAACAGCATCTGAAACAAAATTTTCCGAGGCTATCATTTCAAGCTTTTCTATCTGGCGGTTGGATTCTTTGGAAATTGCTTCTGATAATTCAGGATCAAATGTTTGCAGGTTTATATTCATTTCTTAGATAGGTTTTTTTTGGTAAGCGGATTCCATTTTGATAAGTGTTACCGGGGAGTGGTTATCTGCCTGTAAGGTTGTGGATTTTCTCCACGCGTCTTTCGTGTCTGCCGCCCTCAAATCCGGTATTTATGAACTTCTTAACATTGTTTTTTGCTGTCTCAAGGTCTATTAGGTCTGCGCCTAAAGATATCACATTAGCGTTATTATGCCTTCTTGCCATTTCAGCCATCATCTCATTCACCGCGTTTACAGATCTCGCTCCGGTGACTTTATTAGCTACTATATCTACTCCAATGCCGCTTCCGCAAACCAGTACTCCATAATCAACATTACCATCGCCTACCTGCTTAGCTACCTTCTGAGCAAAATCCGGATAATCTACACTTTCCTCGCTGTCTGTACCAAAATCTTCTACCTCGATACCTTCAGATTCAAGCATTTCCTTGATCTCTTTCTTATATTTTACTCCTCTGTGATCTGCTCCAATTGCTATCTTCATGATTAAAAATCCTCGTTTGGCTTAAGGAACCAGAGTTCACCGAAATTAAATCCGGCATTAACCATAAACAAATTATCCTTGATGAGTCCATTATCCTCAGTCCCGCGCATTGAATACGCAAAGCTAAGGTCCAGTGAATTATAATCCGATATGGGAATACCAACCCCCAGGCTAAACCCAAGAGTCTTTATCTCTTCAGAATTTACAATATAATAAGCCTTCTCATAGAATCCGCCTGCTCTGTATGTCAGCCTTTCAAAAAAGGTTCTGTCTCTGTCGGGGGATGGAAGAAACTCAATCCCTGCCCCAAATCTGGATGAATTGGTAAAGTTTGAAGGGGTAACTCCAAATTCTGTATAATCTGCCCATTGCTGAAAATATGCATCTACTGCGACATTCACTCTGTCACCAAATCTATTCGATATCCCAAACCCATATGCTGCGGGAATGCTGATGGTACCTGTCCTTACTACATTTGAGTCTGTAGCAACGCTGGTTGCAACAATAGACTCTTCGTTAGCATTAAGGTCAATGGGCATCTGATAAAAGAAGCCAAAAGTGAGGTATTTTAAATTTTTGCTTTTCTTGTTAACAAGATTCTCGACGGCAAATATCATTCCACCTTTGAAAAATGACTTGCTCAGGTCTATCTCCTTGCGGGAAAAATTATCAAAAATAGCAGTATTCTCAAAATCCGTTGTCCTCTGAGAGGTAATGTTTCCGAATGCATAATTATACTCACCCCCTATGCTAATGCTGTTCAGGAATCTATATGCCATTGCAATATTTATCCTCGTGAGTCCGCCTTCACCGCTGTATGTGTTTGTATAGGCTTCGCCTCCGGTGTTTCTATTGCTGATGATCTGATAGTTCACTTCGCTCATTGGGTTTATCCCGAAATTAAGCACCCATCCTGTTTCTTTGTCTAAAGGTATGCCGATGTTTATTCCGGTGATATTTCCCTCGTTGATCTTCGTTGTCTGTAGTCCATTAGTAGATTCCAGGTAACCGTAATTAGCTCCTATTGAAAATTTCGTATACTGGAGCATTGTATTCGCTGCCGGATTGAGAGTATTTATGTAATCTCCCTGAAGACCGATTCCCAGCACGCTCATTCCATCCGTTCTGACTGAATTATTCAGCTTCAGATCACCTATGCCGAATATGGTATATGGAGACCCTCCGTTAAACTCTTCATTGCTATTCGCCTGGGAAAATCCTTTTCCCGCAAAAAACCCTAAAATTGCAATTAATATAAGAATTCTTATTTTCATCTCTTTTCCTCCCTGGTTATCTTCTGACTGTCTCTAAGAGTGTACCTGATTCTTAATCTCGGTACCACTGAGGTATCAGAATATGTTGGTCCAAAGAATGAAAATATGTCCATCGTTGAATTTTCAGAAAGATTTCTTAACGCCAGTCCAAGGTTAGGATTAAAACCTGAATTCCAGTTTTGCATTATTAATATAAACCTGATAGAATATTCATTCCCTACTCTGTTGAGTGTTATAAATCCTAAAGAATCCGTCTTTGCGGCGCTGTCGGTAACCATTGCAGCAACAAGCCTTTGATCGGACACAGGCGAGAGATACGAATTAGCTGTATCCAATGTCAGTGTAAGTAAAGCATCGTTGATGATAACATTGCTCGGCAGCTGTGATAAACCAAAATTAACTATGCTCCTGAATGCAACACCTGACTGCAGGTAAATGCGGTCGGGAAGAATTACAGATGAAGGAGCATCCGAAAGAAATACCGATTCCGACTGATTAAACACCAATGTATCGGTTACCGAATTCTTTGTTACAATGATTTCTAATGACGGTCTCAGACTTTCATCAGCCGAGGATGAGAAAAATCCTTTTATGGTGTTCCCGCCGTTGGGTATCATTATTACGCCGTTGTTCTTGACCGAATAGCTTGTGTCAGCTGTATACTCAAGCCAGTCCTTTGCAAGCTGTGTGTTAACGTCTATGGAAATCTGAGCGGAATCCACTGGACTCCCTGTAAAAGTCCCCTGAACAACATTATCTATGTCACCTGAATTGATGGAATCGTTTGTTATCGTATTAAAGGACTTTCTGTTATTTAATTTCAGGACATCGAATGAAACCGAGCCCAGGGAATCTCTGAAAAAATAATCCCCGTATTTCATTATTATCCTTGCTGATAATACCGTTGCGCTGTCATAATCAGAAGATATGTTTGTAAATCTGAGCAGTGTCCTGGCTTCCCAATCCTGGTAATCGCCAATCATCATAAAATTCGAATTAAAAGAATTAATGTACTGCTTGAAATTATTTACCGATATGGTAATAGAATCCGTCTTTGAGTCCAATAAAAGGGTCCCCAGAGTATCGTCCGGATTTATGAAGTTTTGCCCTAGATCTGAAATCTGCTCTTCACACGAATAAAATGAGAGGCTCGAAATAATAGCGGCTAAAAATAAATATCTGATATTCTTCAAATGTATGCTTTTAAACTTATACAAATATAGTTATCCTAAATCAATTTAATATTTACTAATTTTTCTATATATGAAACTGCATCCGTGAGGTCTTTAGCTACGTAATCAACTGTTATTCCATAATTTAAACACTCTTCCTGGGTTTTAGTTCCATATCCTGTCAATACAAGTATCTTCTTCAATCCGGCATTTTCGGCGCACTGCATATCTACAAGAGAGTCCCCTACAAGGAACGATTCTGCTTTTTCGACATCAAAATCCTTAACAGCTTTGTCTATCATTCCGGTCCCGGGTTTCCTGTCATCACTTTCCCCGGTAAATTCTTTCACAGTCCCATCTACGTGATAAGGGCTGTAATAAAACTTATCTATGAGGGATCTGCCATCATTTTTAAGAACATTATCCATCTCCTTGTGAATGTCGTGAAGGATATCTTCAGTTATATAACCACGGGCGATTGCCGACTGGTTCGTTATGACTATGTTTAAAAAACCAAGCTCCTTCAATCGGGAAAGAGCATCCTTCACTCCGGGAAGTATTACAAGATCGTCTTTGTTTGTAAGGTAATTTACATCCTCGTTTATGGTACCGTCTCTGTCTAAAAAAACTGCCTTGTTCATAATAGCTTTATACGTAATCTCTTATAGGGTGGTTACTTAGCTAGCTTGCTGTATAATCCCATATACTTCTTTGCTGATACCTTCCACGAAAAATCAAGCGCCATTCCGTTTCTCATTATCTTGTACCAGGCATTCTTATCCTGAAAAATCTTAATGGCGGTTTTTAATGTTTTTAGAAACTCAGCCGGATCGTACTTATCGAATATGAAACCATTGCCGTTAGGTTTTTTGTAATCCACTATGGTATCAGCGAGTCCCCCCGTATTCCTCACAATAGGTACGGTACCGTATGTCAGGCTGTACATCTGGTTAAGACCGCATGGCTCGTACTTAGAGGGCATAAGGAACATATCACAACCCGCCTCTATATGATGCGCTAGATCCTCATCAAATCCAAGATGTATGATTAATTTCTTTGCATACTTTTTCTTTGCGTTCTTCAGGAATTTATGATATTTCTCGTCACCTGTTCCAAGTATTATCAGCTGTATGTCTTCCTTCATCAGCTCAGGAAGCACCTTCTCCATTAAATCAAAACCCTTCTGATCTACAAGCCTGGTGATCATTCCCATTAATGGAACATCCTCACTAAATTCAAATTTATACTTATTTAATAACTCTCGTTTGTTTTCATATTTCAGGGGGATTTCCTGGTATGTGTATCTGTATGTAATGACCTTATCATAGCTTGGATTCCATATGGATGGGTCTATTCCATTTAGTATTCCCACAAGGTCTTTCTTTCTGTTATCGAGGGTCGTCTCCATACCACAGCTGTAATCTTTATCCGTTCTTATCTCTTCTGCGTATTTCTCGCTAACAGTTGTTATCTTATCCGCATAATTTAAACCGGTCTTAAGGAAGCTGAATTTACCGTCATACATTCCCTTCTCGAGAACTTCCTCCGGCAGACCCGTCTTTTTAAACATTGCTTTGTTGAAATTACCCTGGTAGGCAAGATTATGAATGGTAAAAACTGTCTTAATATCCTTAATATTAGGATTATCCTTATACACAGTCTTAATAAACGCGGGAATCAAACCCGTTTGCCAGTCATTACAATGGATTACATCAGGTTTCCATTGAAGTATTTCCAATACGTCAATAACAGCTTTGCAAAAAAACAAAAACCGCTCGTCATTATTAGGAAAATCCTTCTTGGTCTTTATATTCTGATATACGCCTTTATTCTTAAAAAAGTCCTGATTCTCAAGAAGATATACCTGCGCTTTGGTATTTTTACCGTGGATAAATGATGATTTTATGTTAAACTTATAAGATTTATCATCTATATCAACGGCAATATCCTTTAGCCTCTTGATTTCGTGAATTTGTAAGCGTCTCTCATCGAGTGGACCATACTTTGGGGTAATGATCCTGACTTCATTGCCTAATGAGTTTAGTGCTTGCGGGAGGGAATTTGATACGTCGGCTAAGCCGCCAGTTTTGGAATAAGGATAAACTTCACTGGACACAAATAGAACATTAAATCCTTTTGCCATCTAAAAAATTAAATTTTAGCAATTTACGGATAATCCCTTTGTTTTGCAATGTAATAAGTAGTGCAAAACCTGCTCTTAATACCTCTATAATTCAGAAATAACCTGTTATTTTTCAATAGCTTTCATCAAGGAATAAAGCACCTTATTCACCGGCACAGGTACCCTCTTCTTCTTTGCCAGCCTTATCAAATCGCCCGTAAATGCCTCATATTCAAGCGGCTTACCTTTGATCCTGTCTTGTAATGTCGATGGTTTGAACGATACTCCTCCGGTCTTGCCGCGGGTTATGACGTTGTCATAATCTTTCTTAGTAAATTTCACCCCATAAGCCTCTGCAAGGGCTTTCACTTCATTATAAACTTCGATTGTGAGTTTCTCCGTATATGGATTAGAGAATAATTTGTCGCTTTTTGCCTCTATCAGGGTACATAAAACATTGTAAACACAATTCCAAGAGAATTTATCCCAGATGTCGTGAACTATGTCTTTTGATACTTTTACCTTTATTCCGGAGGCTGTGAATATACCCTCTAGTTTCTCAATCAATTTCCCCGGAATCCCGGGACTGTCACCAATGACTATGTATCCGTTTGATGTATGAGCTATGATTCCATTTTCCAGCATCTCAGATCCAATATAACAAAACCCTCTTACAACTCTTTTACTGCCAAATGCTTTCCGCAGTTTATCATAATTTGTCAATCCGTTCTGCAGGCTGAGTATTTCCGTCCTCTCCGAAACCGAATGTTTTAGTTTCTCTATGACCTCTTCAGTATCCTGGGACTTCGTGCAAATCAGAACAAGGTCCGGCGAACCTTTAATATCCTCAGGCGATTTGAATACCTTTACCTTTGTGCTGAAATCACCATTCACACTTTTAACATTCAACCCGTTGTTCTTTAAAAAATTGAAATTACTTCTCGCAATAAAACTCACATCATTATTCTCATTTAAGGCAAGTCTCCCGCCGAAGTATCCTCCGACTGCTCCTGTTCCGTAAACCAGTATTTTGTAAGATTCTTTTTTCATTCTTTCTCCAATAATTCTTTTGCAAGCATTGGCATTCCTTTACCAGCCTTCTGTTCAATAAATTTTACTCCCTCGGGCAGATAAAACATATCCGGTTTAAGCGGGTCTATGATGTATTTCGGTATGCCGGGCTTTGTGTACTCTACCAGGCTCGCCGCGGGATAGACTACAAGTGATGTCCCCACAACAATAAATATGTCTGCTTCCATTACAATATTCGCCGCTTCTTCCATCATTTGCACCATCTCCCCAAACCATACAATGTGAGGTCTCAGCTGCGAACCTTTTTCACACTTTTCACCTATACAGATCTCCGTATATCCAATCTCATAAATCAATTCAGGAATTTTGCTGCTCCTTGCCTTTATTAGCTCACCGTGCAGATGGATTACATTCGTTGAGCCCGCTCTCTCGTGAAGGTCGTCGACATTCTGGGTTATTACAGTCACGTCATACTTCTTCTCAAGCTCTGCAATGGCAACGTGTGCTGCGTTCGGTTTAGCATCTGCCAGCTGTGCTCTTCTCTCATTATAAAATCTCAGAACAAGTTCTCTGTTCCTCTGCCAGCCTTCCGGCGAGGCAACTTCCATCACGTCATAACCTTCCCATAATCCGCCGGCATCCCTGAATGTAGAAAGTCCGCTCTCTGCGCTCACTCCCGCGCCTGTCAGTACGGTTATCCTTTTCATCAGATTCTATTCAGTGCTTCCGATAAGATTTTCTTTACTTCAATCCCAACCTCTGAAAGCTCATCATTACCTGTTACGGATGTCATTATTTCAGGGTTCATAATCGAAACCCTTGTTTTTCCGTCTTTTTCATACACTATTACGTTGCACGGCAGTAAAAGTCCTATTTCCTGCTCCATCTGCACTCCTTTATAAGCGAAAGCCGGATTGCACGCTCCCAGTATTGTATATTTGTCGATATCGACGTCAATCTTGTTCTTTAGAGTCTCCTTCATATCAATTGTCGTCAATATTCCAAAGCCAGCCTCCTTTAAAGATGCTGTTGTCTTTTCGACTGCATCCTCAAAACTGTAATTTGTTTCCTTTGATAATCCGTATTCCATTATTTGCTCCTACTGTAAATGAAAAATGCAACTCCTTGAGTTGCATTTTTAAAATTGTTAATTATTTACGAGTTTACTTCCCTGCTTCTACCTGTTGTATCAGGTACTGCGCCATTGCTGTAGCCTCTTTCTTTGTAAGACCCTGGTTAGGCATTGGCGGATATCCCGCGTCGACCTTTGTCGGACTGAATATGTATGCAGATAGCTGCTGAACATTACCATTGTACTTGGGAACAACCAGGTTATACGGCGGACCGACCAGCTTCTCATCAAATTTATGACAGGCTATGCACTTGGTATTATATATCTCTTCAGCGTTTACATCACTTGTTGTAACCACCGCTGAAAGCTTTTTCTGATCCTCTGCGTCAGCCTCTGCCGTTATCTTTACTATGTGATCATCTATGGCATTTCCGAGGACAAGCTCATCATTGATAGTGGAGAATGTCACTACAAAAAACATTAGTACGAATGCAGCCGTTGCATATTTGATGTCAGCATTTCTGATAATTGCGTACAATAAATTTCCAACCAAAAGTAGGAAAAGTATCGTCAATCCGGTGTATGTAAATACCGGGAATGAAAGCGCTTCCTGGGGAAGCATCAGAAATCTGAAGAAAAGGAATAACAATAATCCGATCACCGAAAAGAATGCAAGCGTTACACTAAATTTCGACACGAATTTCTTGTATCCCTCATCCATTCCCTTTATTCCACCTTGCCACGAAAAAAAGAAGAAAAGTATTGAAACTCCCGATATAGCAAACGATAGAGCCATGAAATAGATCAGGTTTATGGTCATCTCACCGTGTATGAAAAACTCCATTATATTGGTTACACTCGACCAATCCTGGGGCAGATACGCCAGCGTCATTCCGCCAATAAAGAAGAATGTAGCAAGGAATATAAGTAAAAGTCCGTAACGTCCGCTGCTGCTGTTTGACTCCTCAAGCCTCTCTTCATATTCTCTAATATTTTCAGGCAGGTCATCCGGGGAATTCCCCTTAGACATTATGTAACCTTTGAATGAGTCGATAACGCTCTCTACCTGGAACGTAGTTTTAAACCTGTATAACAATGCAAAACCTATCGAATATAATATACACGCAAAGAATAATACACCGGGGGTGATCACATCAGCTCCGTAAAGAAGCTGCGCGTAAACAAATGCCACTGAAAAAGCCGGTAATATTCCCAATCCAAGACCTACTCTCCTATTAATAGTCAGCTTATCCAGCACATCCTTTGAAAATCTTAAATACATCGGATTCTTTTTCTTCTTTCCCAATAAGCTGAAGGCAAAAGATATCACCGAGGCACCAAACACCATTCCCATAAAAGGAATAAATACCAGGAGAGAAACTATTAAAAAGAAATTTAACAGCTCCAGATGGTGCGATGATGGTGGTATGGCTATTTGTTGAAAGAAATCCATGCTTGATCCTAAATTAAGTTGATTAATTTATCCAGCGATAAAAGCGTAATGAATATTAATGTGTAAACGTTTATCCCTATGAATGAATTCGTAATGTTCTTATTGCTTAGTTCAGACTTTGTAAATTTATATGAACTTATTGCTAACACAACCGATGCCGTTAATAAAACCGCTCCGGCTATTGTGTAATTTAATAATCCGGAAAATACATATACTCCTACAGGCACTATCGTCAGAAGAGTAGTATAAAAAACCATTCGTGCTATTTTCTCCCTGGAAAACTTCTCAGTCAGGGAAGGAAATCCTGCGCCTTCATACTGCTTACCGTACTTCATAAGTAATAACCAGAAATGAGGTATCTGCCACATAAAAAAGTAAGCTGCCACAAGGATTATCTTTTCATCCGTGAGACTGCCCCCTGCTGCTGCCCATCCGGCCACAGGTGGTAATGCACCAACCAGTGAACCTGGGATTATAGCGAGTGCAAATTTCCTTTTTAAAGGTGTGTATATGAAGTTATATGAAACATACGTTGCATATCCAATTACCAATGTAGTCAGATTTGCGCCGCTGTATAGAGCCAAGGAACCAGTAACAAATAAAGCAGCAGAGATCAATAGCGCGTTGCCGGCTGACATTCTTCCGGCGGGCAATGGTCTCCCCATTGTCCTCTCCATTAACCCGTCATACTTTCTTTCCTGGTATTGGTTTAGCGCCGCAGAACTGCACGCAAGTATGAAAATTCCAATAACGGGATAAATGAAGCCAAATGACAATGTATCTGTCGCGAGAATATATCCCAGCGCTGTAGTAAATGCCACAAGCACAGTAATGCGGATTTTCACCAGCTCCAGCATATCAGCTATCACACCGGAATGAGAAATGCTTCCGCTATTCTCTACAGTTGAATTATAATATTTGTTATTCGATCGAGCCAAGTGTCCTATCTTGTTGTATCTTTATTCAAATTTGTGTCCTGCCCGGTAGTCTGACCTGACGTTGTATCATTTCCCGCAGGTACTTTTGTTGAGTCACCGGTAGTTCCCGTTGTGTCAGCAGGAGCATCAGGAGTATTATACCATCTCCAGAATTCTTCTTCCGGAAGTATGATCAGATCCGTAAGCATTATCGAGTGATCCAGACCGCAATATTCCGCGCAGGTAATTACCAGCGTGTCAGGCTCCAGAGCCTGGAACCATAGCCTGTTTTCCCTGCCGGGTACCGCATCTTCCTTTACCCTGTATGCCGGAGCATAAAAAGCGTGATTAACGTCAATTGAAAATAAATTTACCCTGATATTCTTATTCGCGGGAACATACATTGTATCGCTCTTCTTGCCGTTCTCATACTCAAAATTCCATTTCCACATTTGCGCGGTCACCTTCACAGGAAGTGAGTCCTCCGGAATGTCACGCATATTTTCAAAACCCTTCCATCCGTAAAAGAATAACACAAGCACTATTATTGTAGGCACAACTGTCCAGATTATTTCCAGTGGTGTATTACCGTGAATGTCTTCTGTTTTCTTGTTCCTTTTCGAATTATACTTATACAAAAAATAGAACATCGCGATAGCTATGATCGCTAGAAAAGCGAAACACACTCCGATGATAAGGATCATCGTCTGGTCTACCTGTTCGCCTATGTTTGGTCTCATAATAAAGGATCCCTGTAAATTAGATCAAAGAAAGTTAAACCTATCATCGTAATAAATATTATCACACAAACAGCTATGAATACCTTGAATATCAGCGAATCGAATTTTACGTGCATGAAGTAATTCATAACAAGGGTTGTCTTTGCAGTCGCAATTACCATCGCTATCACCAGCGCAAGACCCCCAACGTTAATACCGGCTATAGTCACAGTAATAGCTGTAAGCCCTATCAATGCAAGCCATATTAAGACATAAGTACCATAACCCGCTCCGTGCTCTACGTCGTGCCCGTGATCTGTACCTTCCTTATTCTCGTGAAGGTGACCTGTAGGTGTCTTTTCAAATTGTTTTTCGTCCATATCGGTTAGTGTATTAGATAGAATAATGGGAACAAGAATATCCATATTACGTCGACAATATGCCAGTAAAGTCCTGAATTCTCAAGTTTTTGAAAATTATCGTGAGTAAGATACTTCTTATGGATGAAATACATTATTACCCCGATGAATGTCATTCCGATGATAACGTGAAGTCCGTGAAGTCCTGTCATTACATAATAAAGTCCAAAGAATACTGTCTCACCTTTGGACATTTCCTCCAGCGCAGCACCTCCCGGGTAAATCCCAAGATGTATCTTATGTGTCCATTCAAAATATTTATTGACCAAAAAGACAAGTCCGCATACCTGCGTTACCCAAAGAAAGAACATGCAAAGCTTCTCATTGTTTTTCTGAAGCGCCACTATTCCCAGCACCACCGTCAAACTGCTCGTAAGAAGTATCACAGTGTTAATTGCTCCAAGAATCGGGTCAAGCCTCAGGGCTGCCGCTATGAACTCCGCCGGGTACTCATAACGGTATCCGGCATACATAATAAACATGCCGCCGAACAAAAGCACTTCCGTAAACAGGAAAAGCCACATTCCCATCTTAGAGCCGGTATCATCGCGGTGAACGTGACCGCCGCCGTGTTCTTCAGGATGAAGATCCTGTACTATGTCTCCTTCTGGACTATGCATTCGGTTTATTGTACTCCTCTTTAATTACATCATTTGGAATATTATGCTCATAAGGACCACCTGTTACTACAGGAGTATGCTTAAAATTCAATAACGGTGGAGGTGATGGTACTGTCCACTCAAGTGTAGTCCCTCCCCATGGATTCTTACCTGCGATCGCGCCGGTATATAATCCTCGCACCAGATTTCCAAACAATAATACCATACCTGATACCATTATCCAGGAGCCTACAGTCGCGAAAACGTGGTAATCCTGGAACTCAGGTAAATAATCATAATACCTTCTCGGCATTCCCATATATCCCATTATGAACATCGGGAAATAAAGCATGTTAAAGCCTACCACAAATATCCAGCATCCGATCTTTGCAACTCTCTCATTGTACATCCTGCCGAACATCTTTGGGAACCAGTAATGCAGTGACGCAAAGAATAAGAATCCCATTCCGCCAAACATCACGTAATGAAAGTGCGCTACCACAAAGTATGTGTCGGTTAAGTGAATATCCGTATTCAATGTTCCCAGTACAAGGCCTGTCAGACCTCCAATGGAAAACACAATTATAAAACACAATACAAAGAGCATAGGAACCCTGACTACAATCGAGCCCTTATATAGGGTTGCAACCCAGTTAAAAACCTTAACTCCCGTTGGTATCGCGACAAGGAACGTTAATAGAGAGAAAATAACTCTCGATGTATCACTGATACCGCTCGCGAACATATGGTGACCCCATACAAGATAACCAACAAAAGCAATCGCAAGTGAAGACATCGCTATCGGCACATAACCAAAAATGTTTTTCCTTGAGAATGTAGCAATGATATCCGACACCACGCCCATCGCGGGGAGTACCATAATGTAAACTGCAGGGTGAGAGTATATCCAGAATAAATGCTGGTAAAGCAGAGGGTCACCTCCTTTATTCGGATCGAATATCCCAACACCTAAAACTCTTTCTAAGAAAATCAGCAGCAATGTAATCCCGATGATCGGGGTTGCCAGTACCTGGATCCACGAAGTGGAATACAATCCCCAGCAGAAAAGCGGCATCCTGAAAAACGTCATTCCCGGAGCCCGCATTCTGTGCATTGTTGTTATGAAATTAAGTCCTGTCAATATCGATGAAAAACCGAGCACAAATGCCGCCAGTACGGCTATGTTTACATTCGTCGTTGTTCTTATGCTGTAAGGTACATAAAATGTCCATCCTGTATCCGCTATTCCGCCACCCAGGAACAGAGATACGATTGCCATACCGCCACCAAGGATATACAAGTACCACGATAATAAATTCAATCTCGGAAAGGCAACGTCAGCAGCGCCAATCTGAATGGGCATCATAAAGTTACCAAACACCGCCGGAATACCAGGGATAATGAACAAAAACACCATAATTACACCGTGGAGCGTAAATATCGAGTTGTAAGTCTGCGCCTTCATTATGGTTTCGCCGGGCGTAAGCATTTCAAGCCTCATCAAAACACCAAGGCTAACCGCTACCGCAAAGAATGCCACCAGCGTAATAAGGTAAAGCAACCCTATCCGCTTGTGATCTACTGAAAGCAGCCAGGCTCCTATGCCCTTATGCTTGCCTTGATATTCATAAAACGAAACCCCTGTTTCATTCTCATTGGCTGAAATTCCATTAGCCATTTTGTTCTTCCTTATTTATTTCTTCTGACTTCTTTTTTCTCTTCACTAAAAAAACCACTGCGAAAATTCCTAATAAAAAAATTACTATGCTTCCTGATACCCTCGTCACATTCAGAGTATAGCTTCTTCCCTCAGGGTCGTAGCTGTAGCATATCTGCATTACTTTTGCTATCGTCGCTCCGATCCTTCCCTCTGAAGCCTCAAGCACAGCCATCTTAAAATCAAACACGTTATAATCGGTTCCGAATAAATATCTTACTATCTTACCCTCAGGTGATACCATTGTCAGGGCTGCGCCGTGCAGAAAATCTTTTCCTTCCTGCTTATAGTTCCATCCGATGGCATCAGTGATCCTTCTTGAGTTTATGCTGTCAGCTGTCAAAAAACGCCAGTCATTAAAATCCATCGGGCGTGTTATGGATGCCAGGTAATTCTTTTTTTTCTCCGACGCCAGGTGATAATCCTCAGTATGGTCCATGCTTATGGTTATCACGTTAAATTCTTCGCCGGGTTCCAGGTCTACCTTATCTACTACATCCACCAGTCCGGTTAATAGCGGACTGCACAATCCCGGACACCTGTAATATACGATCGATATAACTGTTGGCTTTCCGTCAACCATTTCACCCAGTGTTACTCCTTTGCCGTATTCATCATAAAAGACCATGTCCATTGAAATAGTCTCTCCAAGCTTCTCGTCGATTCCCACCTCTTGAGGAGTTGGGGGAGTTTCCTGAGCATATGACGTAGCTATGAATAAGAACAAAAATAAATTTAATACAGCTAAAAATCCGATCGTCCGGTTAGTTTTGATTACCGGTTGTATCTTGAGATCCGTTTTGTGTTTCGTTTTGATTTTCATTGCTTGCCCCTGCATCTACATTAATATTAATTACACTCCTTAGATATCCGTATAATGATGACCATTCTTCAGCAGTCAGATCATCTACTCTTCCTTTAAAACCCTTCTGTATCGGGTTTGTGGATACAAAACTTATGAATGAGCTTTCATTCTCTGCCCAACTGTTATCCGCAACCATAGAGATAATAGTTCTTTCCAGGTCTGTACTCACACTCTTTAATAACATTGCTCCCGGAGAATTATCTCCCTGTACTTTGCTCAAAGCATTACTGATTTGCTCGGCGGTGGGCTTATATTCTTCAAGCATTTTTTGAATTGCCAGTCCAACCGGTATTTGGTTAGGCTCCTTCTGACCCTCTGATAACTTATACACATTCTCCATATTTTGCAGATCTGCATTAGTTACCGGCGGAAACTGTGCGCTGAATGTCCTCATATAAGAGATTAATGCGAGTCTCTGTTCCGGTGGGAGGTTTGCAAATGCTGCCATCCCCGTATTTGGAATACCTTCCTGTAATGTCTTATACATTCCTTCTATGGTTGGTCCGTTCTTCCAGCCTTCCATATTCGTAAAATTCCTTGGAGGAGGATTGAGGCTTGCGCCTGCAGGACCTTTACCGTCCCCTGTTTCACCGTGACAGCTTGCGCAATTTGATGCATACAGCTGTTTTCCGGTTTCGATTACGTCAGGACCGGGATTCTCGTATTTGAAAACATCTACCGGAGGTGATATGGATCCTTTCTTTACCTGGAGGTCTCCCATAGTAATCACTGCGCCTGTGTCTGAAACCGTAAAGGGAACCAGCTTATTTGATGTCATATAACCCAGCTTACTGAGGTACATTGTGCCCGCGCTGACTATGATCAAAAGAATTACTACATATACAGCTGCATAGATCCAGGTAAATCCCAGCCTCTCCTTTTTGGAAGGGATGACTTCTTGACTCTGTTCTATGTTATAATCTCTTATATTATCCATTTAAATCGGATACCGGTTTTTTAATACAAATGAAAATTCAGTCCGCTCTCCAGCTTTGGATCGCCAATTGGCAGCAGGTTGTTTCTCTTAGCCTGCAATGCAAACACTAATATCAGTAGTCCTGCCGCAGCCAGTGGGAAACCAAGCTCCATCCATCCGAATACTGGTCCCTCTATGTTATGCGAATTAGTAT
The DNA here is from genome assembly GCA_023429265.1 of Bacteroidota bacterium. GTDB lineage: Bacteria > Bacteroidota > Ignavibacteria > Tepidaquicellales > Tepidaquicellaceae > JAEYVS01. The sequence continues at coordinate 23,897 of JAEYVS010000073.1, forward strand.
ACGTAGGCATTACCAGCCAGTACAGATCATAATACTGCATTATCAATATCCATACACCCATTACTTTCAGCCTGCTAAGATTCGTCTTTACCGTCCTCGGCAATAGCACTATGAATGGAATTATGAAATGAAGTATTAATAACCCGTAAGACACATACTCCCAGTCACCTCTAAATCTAAGCATATACCAGAATGTCTCTTCCGGAATGTCTGCATACCATATAAGCATAAACTGCGAAAATCCTATGTAAGCCCAGAATACCGTAAACCCGAACATTAATGTACCTAAGCTGTAAAAATGTGAATTGCTTATCTTAGGGCTTAAATATCCGTTCTGCTTCAGCAGCACGCCAATAAGCGTCAGTGCGGCAAAAGCCGATAGGATAGTCCCCGCGAAGTAATAAACTCCGAACATTGTCGAAAACCAATGCGGCTCTAAACTCATCATAAAATCAACCGCGGCAATCGTAGCAGTGATCATGAACAAGAAAGCAAACGGCGCTGAAAATCTTACGCTTATCTTCGTTAGTCGCGGATCTCCGGTCGTATCCTGCTTCCTTGAATTCCTTATGAATACAAAATAAAACAACATCCAGATTGCGTAACATATTCCCACTCTTGCAATAAAGAACGGAGTATTCAGATAAGGCTCTTTTGCCTGTAAAATGGGGTCATGCTCCACCGCATCGTGATGAGTCCAGTGGAATAAGTCGTGCATTCCGATAATGATCGGTATTACCAGTACTATCATCAATGGAAGCACGGATGATAAAAACTCGCTGATCCTTCTGAATGGTGTGCTCCACGTTGCCCCAACTAAATATTCCATACCCACAAGCCCTAACGAACCAAGCCCGATGCTGAGTATGAACATATACATTATCAGGTAATTGAATAAAGCCCTGTCGGCATTCACCATAAATGATGCGCCTATACCAATTGCCCCTATTACTAGAAGCGCGAGGCCTATCGTTGTTACCTTAGCAGGTAATGGTTTTTTCTGGTATTCGATCATTGTTGTTGTGTAGTATCTCCTGTATTTGTTGTATCAGTGACGTTTCCTGTAGCTTCGTTTGTCTGAGTCGTGTCAGTCACCCCAATGTCATCATCTGTTGCGTTTTTAGCCCTCTGCAGAGCTCTTATGTAATGAATGATTTTCCATCTGTCTTCTCTTGAAACCTGGCTCGCATAGCTCGGCATTACATTCTGACCGTTAGTGATTACGTGATAAATATTTCCATCCACCCAGTTCCGGACCTTTTCGCTGTGAATGGTCGGCGGATTTGGGAATTGTCCCCTGAGCCTGCTGTCACCCTCACCGAAATATCCGTGACACGGACTGCAATAAGTATCATACTGCTTTTTTCCGTCAGCCAGATTTTCCTGGGTCAATGCTATTGGGTTTGAAAGGTATTTTACCATTGAATCAGGAAGTCCTTTGTATTCGTAAGGAATGTACCCTCTCATCACTGTTCCCTCCGGAGGGGTCCTCACTGAATAGCCGTCTGAGAAAAACTCGGATGGCTGCTGCGGAGTAACCTTTTCCTGCGCCCACATAAAATCAAACGGAGGAAGGAATGTCACGTAATTCAATGTAACATACGTACCACCCGCTACCACTACCGCGATTGCCACAAGTCCGCCTATGAACTTAGTTTCAAATATCGGCGCTTTCGTATTGCCTTCGCGTCTTATGAACTTGTTTACAACTTCTATCGTATTCCCACCGGTGCTCTTTAAAAACTCTATTACTTCTTCCTTATTAAACTTCGGATCATCGGACTTTATTACTACACCGAATTTATCCGAAGAAACTCTCTTCATGTAATTCGTATCCATCAAAGGGTTGTTATTCCACGGGAGCTTGTTGAAAAGGAATAACATCACGCCTACTGTCGTTAATCCGGACAATAACACCGTCAGCTCAAAAGTTATCGGTATCGATGGAGGTATTGAAAAGAATGGCTTACCACCCACAATACTCCTGTAATCTATACCGGACATCCAGCCTATCATTAACAAAGCTGAACAGGTACCTATGAAACCAAACAAGAAAGAAAAATAACCTACCTTCGTAGGTTTCAGCCTCATCGCGTCATCCAGTCCGTGAACCGGGTAAGGCGTATTTACGTCGAATTTCGTATAATCAGACTTTGCCACTTTATCAGCCGCGAGCAATATCTCATTCGGAGTATCGTACAATGCAGTTACTGCGTACACCTCTTCCGAACGCGGATCTAACCCCATGTCGCTGTCAGCTTCGTGGAATTTCTTTAGTAATGTTTCTTTTAACTTTTTTATCATTATTCGAAATTCGAAATTCTCTATTCGGGTTTAATGTGTATTTCTTCTACGTGCATCGCGTCTGAATCGCCTGGTCCATCGTGGTCATCGTGCAAATGTATGGTCGGCTGTGCCGAAGGTGTTACCGCTTTTAGCTCGGCTATTGAAACAGCCGGCAATACCCTAAGGAATAATAGTAACAAGGAAAAGAATAAACCAAAGCTTCCTATGAATAATCCAAAATCTACCAGCGTCGGGTAAAACATCGCCCAGCTCGATGGCAAAAAGTCTCTGTGAAGTGACGTAACAATGATCACATATCTCTCAAACCACATACCCACATTCACAAGTAATACAAGAACCATCATTATCGGGATGCTTCTCCTCACCTTCTTAAACCAGAACAACTGAGGGAATATCACGTTACACGATACCATAATCCAGTATGCCCACATATATGGACCGAATATCCTGTTCCAGAATGCAAACTGTTCAAATTGATTTCCGCTGTACCAAGCCATAAATAGCTCCATTCCATACGCGTATCCTACCATTGTACCGGTCGCAAGCAGTATCTTACACATTTTATCCAGGTGATCTATCGTAATGATATGCTCCATGTTAAAAGCCTTACGGAGTATTATCAATACAGTCGCCACCATACCAAATCCCGAGAATATTGCCCCGGCGACAAAGTACGGAGGGAAAATCGTAGTATGCCATCCCGGCAGTATAGATACGGCGAAGTCAAAACTAACTATTGAGTGCACCGAAAGTACAAGCGGTGTAGAAAGACCTGCAAGAATCAGGTATGCTCTTTCATAATTTTGCCAATCCCTGTTAGAGTTCTTCCAACCCAGGCTGGCAACAGCATAAAAGAATTTCTTGATACCGCTCTTTGTACGCTCTCTCATTGCAGCGATGTCAGGAACCAGGCCTATTCCCCAGAATATGAACGAAACCGTAAAGTAAGTTGATACCGCGAATACGTCCCACAATAGCGGAGAGTTAAAGTTAACCCAGATTGCGTTCTGGTTTGGGTAAGGGATAAGGTAACCTGCGAGCCAGGGCCTTCCCGTATGGAATACAGGGAATAATCCTGCCGTCATAACGGCAAAGATAGTCATTGCCTCTGCGAATCTTGCAATTGCTGTTCTCCACTTCTGCCTGAATAAATATAATATAGCTGAGATCAGCGTACCGGCGTGACCTATACCGATCCAGAATACAAAGTTAATAATACCAAAACCCCATCCGATAGTGCTGTTATTACCCCACATCCCAATTCCTTCATACACCGTCAACCAAAGACTCACTGCTCCGATAAGTAAAGCAACCAGACTAACACCAAAGGTTACGTACCAGGCTTTACCCGGCATCCTTTCGGTGGGAGCCAGTATCGCATCATCGATCTCCTTGAAAGAGTTCTTCTCCGGAACTAACGGAAGCTCTGCTGTATATGTTTCGTTAAAGCTCAATGAGTATTCACCTCCTTGACTTCTCCCTCTACATTTCTGAGTTTTGCTAAATAAGTCACGTTTGGTCTTACCTTTAATGAGTCCAGCACGTTATAACCTAAATCGTGCTCTCTGTACTTATTCAATAATGATTCTTTGTCATTCATGTCTCCGAATACAATCGCGTCGCTCGAACAGGCATCCTGGCACGCTACCGTTACATCCGTTCCCTTCACTTCTCTTCCTTCCTGTGTAGCGATCTGTTTTGCGTGCATTATCCTTTGCACACAGAATGTGCATTTCTCCATCACACCTCTTGACCTGACCGTTACCTCAGGATTAGCCATCTGGTTTAATGGTTCCTGCAGCTGGTAATTATCTTTGAAATAATCTCTGAAGTTGAAATAATTAAACCTTCTCACTTTATAAGGACAGTTGTTTGCGCAGTACCTTGTGCCCACACACCTGTTATATGTCATTCCGTTTAATCCGTCATTTGAGTGAACAGTCGCCTTTACCGGGCATACATTCTCACACGGCGCCATGTCACAGTGCTGGCAAAGCATCAGCTGAAAATTTGCCCTTGGGTCTTCTGATGTTCCGGAATAATACCTATCTACCCTCAGCCACATCATCTCCCTGTTCTTTCCTACCTGCTCTTTTCCTACAACGGGGATATTATTCTCCACGCTGCACGCTACCACACACTCACCGCAACCGGTACATTTATTCAGATCCACTGCCATCGCCCATTTCACACCGAGATATTGATGCTCGCTGCCGGCAAGTGACGGGAAATTATTTTCCTTTGCAAGACGCTCGGTCTTTGGCAGAAGAAATCCAGGGTCGGACTTATACTGGTTGTATGTGCCTTCCTGGATTATATTCCTTTTAAATTGAATATCTTTGTACTTCTCTTCATCTATCGGGTAATGCTCTACCGTAGATACGATCTCATATGTATCACCTGTCTTCTCGATGTTGACATTATTATACAGCCAGTAAGAAATAGCCGGTGATTTAGTCATCAATACGTTCGCGTTCACTCCTACTTCCGTGCCCACCGTTCCCGCCGTTGTTCTTCCGTATCCAAGCTCAATCACAAACTGTCCCTCTGCCACACCCGGCTGAATGAATACCGGAATGCTTATTGACCTGCCGTCTATTGTTACCTTTATAACGTCATTGGATTTCAATTCCATCTGCTTTGCCGTTGCCGGTGATACAGCAGCGTAATTGTCCCATACTATCTTTGCCACAGGGCTCGGAAGCTCCTGGAGCCATCCGTTGTTTGCCCATCTTCCGTCACCCATTGTTTCGCTTTCTTTCAGCATCACCACAGGCTGACCGCTCTCTGTCATTTTTCCGGCGGTACCAATCGCTGCAGAATTGAAGCTCAAAGTCCTGGAAGGATTACTTTCAGTCACCACAATTCCATCGTGAAGTGATGCCATCCAGAAATTGTTAAACCCAACTGCAGTCCTCAGGCCGGGATACACATTATTCTGCCAGTTATCCTTTACGTAAAGATGATAAATATTGTCGTTATACTCGTTTGGATTGCCGCTCAGCCAGTTCAGAAGTATTGCTTCCTTCTGCCTCGTATTATATAGAGGATAAATCACTGGCTGCTGCAAGCTGTAATAATTTGTTCTTGTTCTGTAATCACCCCACGATTCCAGGTAATTATTTACCGGAAGGATGTAATTACTTACGGCAGATGACTCACTCACAAGCTCAGTCATCGTAATAACCGTTCCTGCTTTACCCAGAGCCTCCGCATAATTATAATCAACAGGCATCGTATACACAGGATTAGTACCGTAATGTATCACTACTCCCACGTTACCCGAATTCATATTATTTATCAGTCCGTCGATATCCGCTCTCTTGCTTAAAATTGCAAGAGTATTGTTATTCGCCGGCGGTGTTACCTGAGGAGTTTCTGTTCCTGCCGTTTCACCCTCAGGTGATGTGGTGGGAACTGAAACCGGCGTCTCATCCGTCGCATTCTCAAATGAATACATTGCCGTATTTCCTAATGCGTCATTAAGAAGATTTACCGCAATGTGAGTAGAGACAGGAAGCATCGTTCCTGCAGTTACGATTGACTTTCCTCTGTTTGCCATCAGGTCGGTAACCATCTGGTTCAGGTATTCCTTGTTCAGGCTATACTTAGCCGCGAATTCATCCAGGTTATATCCGTCAAAATTACCGCTGACGCTAACCCCTCTCCTGTTTATCTCTGCTGCCAGGTTCATCACGAATTCTTCTATTGCGTCAGTTCTCAGTCTCAGTCTGTAGTCGGAATTCATTCCTGTCAATGACATATTGCCTTCGACAGCATATAGCCTGTTGAATTCCTTACCGTTCATTACATCTCTTCTCTCGGCATAAAGTCTTGATGTCTCGGTGACATTTCCACCCGTGGAAAGAAAATCATCCTCAAGGGACACTATGATATTCGCTTCGTTCCATTTTATTAGAGGGAATTTACTTATACCATATGATGCCTCAAATGCCTCATCTTTATTACTGCCGTTAAATAGCTCGTGAACATATACTTTTGTGGTCGGATATGCCTTCTGGAAATCCGACAAAACTTTTCTTTGTGATGGCGATATTACCGGGTCGCAGATTATCGCGATCTCCTTGCCGGAGTTAGCCGCGCCTTTCAGCTCATTGATTATATTCGTGTCCAGTTCCTGCCACGTGATATCATTAAAGTCTTTCCTGTTGCCGCTGTGCTGTGGATTCTTCAATCTGTCCGGATCGTACAGGTTGAGGATGCTCGCCTGTATCCTCGCGTTAATCTTGCCTCTGCTCACAGGGTGGTCAGGATTTCCGTCTATCTTTATTGGTCTGCCTTCGCGGCTCTTTACCAGTACACCGTAATCAACACCGTTTTCGGCAAATGTTGAAGCAAAGAAATTAGGCTCGCCTATTATGATTCCTTCGGGCTGTTTATTGTAAGGCACTATTTCGCCTTTATCCCTGAAATTCGAACATCCTGCAGCTGCAAGTGCCGCTGACGCGCTCATCAACGCAAGAAATTTCCTTCGAGAAACTCCTGACATTTCCTTCACATTCGGTGCAGTCTCAGCTTCTACGCTGAATTCGTGCTTCTTCGCGTCCAGGAATACGGGGTCATTGTGAAGCTCGCTAAAGCTCCTCCAGTAATTTACCTCTTTTTTGTCATTAGTCTCTTCTACAGTCTTGTCAACGTTCAATTCTTTGTCATCGCCGTTCAAAATGTAAGAGCTTATGTCGAAATTCTTTTTATCCATTCTCTATGTTAAGAATTATTCTGCCTTTTGACTGAATGAGGATTTTCTTTAAACTTTATTGAGCTTGCTTCCTTGGATGCCGCCATCACTTTTGACTTAAATATCTCTACCGGAGATTTTAGCAGCGTAAAAACACCCACCAGGGATGCTCCAGACAGCAGTAAAAAACTCTTTCTCTTAATTTTTGTTTTGCTCATTTTTCTCTTTTACCTGTGACAGGCACTACATTCTTCAGGTCCTCTTTTAAGATCTGCCTTTATTTGCTCAAACTCCATTATCTTCTTATCAGGATTCCTGTGACAATCAAGACATGCAGCCATTGTAAAGGAATTAACCTGGCCAACTGTCTTCATCTTCTTCACGTCTCCGTGGCAATTTGCGCAGTCTATACCCTTATTTACATGTGAACTGTGGTTAAAATATACAAATTCAGGGACCCTGTGGATCCTCTTCCAGGGGATTGGCTTCCCTTCCTGGTAATATTGAGTCAATTTCTGGATTTCAGGTGAGTCCGTACGCGCTAATGAGTGGCAATTCATACAGCTCTCTACAGATGGTATATTTGCAAATGGTGATTTATCTACGCTCGAATGGCAGTACTGACAATCTATCTGCATATCACCTGCGTGTATATCATGCGGGAAATTAATCGGTTGCTCAGGAGTATAGCCAATACCATTTCGTTCGGCAAATGATGCATAATAGGTTATGGCAAAAACAGAGAGGGCAACAAAAATAACTATTGGAACTCGTACTTTGAGATTATAATCGAGTAAAAGTTTTTTCATATATCCTGATTGTTTCTCAAACTAATAATTTTATCTAATTATTTCTACGTAAAAACAACTCCATCTCACTGCTATTAATCTTACCTTGACACTTTCACCTAAATGTATATACTTACAACAAAAAGGCGATTAATTTAGTCGATATTACAAAATATAGATTCATATTTCGTCGCAAAAATTCGTCTCTTTAACCAAAGTTAAGTCTCGATTAGGGGGATTTATCTCATTGTTCTCTGTGCCTCTGTGGCAGAATGATTTATAAACAAAAATGCTCACCCCTTTCGGAATGAGCACTCTACAAAACTATTAACTACTCACTTTATTCAATGCCGTTGTTGGTGTTACTTGTCCCGCAAATGCGGTGATCACCAACAACAATTATATAAACTACCTTACTTCTTCTTTATGCCGGTTACATTTACTGTGTTCGGAAGACTTACGCTTCCCGACACCTCTACCTTATCACCTTTATTAAGATTACCATTGTTATACTTCAAATTCAGGTTCGGGGAATTACCCGTGCTCAACGAAAATCCTGATGCAGCATCACCGCTCAATGTTCCGTCTGCAACTATGCTTATACCCCTCAAAGAAAATCCGCCATCCTTGATTGCATCTCGCAGTTCCGAAAGCTTTATTTCTTTATTAGAATAAAACGTAA
>JAEYVS010000104.1 GCA_023429265.1 Bacteroidota bacterium
TTACGTTCAATCTAATGCAAGATAGTAATATTTACGGTTACTGTCAAGTCATATTTCATTCAATTTATACTTCTGCCAATTGGTATATTATTAGATATACAAAGACAGTAATTTGGCAATAAATAAAATCAGATGAAGATTATAATATTAATATTGTTGATCCCGGGGAGCCTTTTAGCTCAGCAGCTTACCTGGAGAGCCCTTCTTAATGCGCCAACAGGATCTCCGTCTTATCCAAAAGTTGCAGATTGCTCATTTATCGATGCAAATACGGGCTGGGCAGTGATGATCGAGAATAATACAGGGAAAGCATTTCTCACAACGAACGGCGGATATAACTGGATAATGAAGTATTCATTAGCGGGTAAAACATTCCGAAGCGTGGTTATGCTCAATGAAGATACAGTAATCATTGGAACTCTGAATAATTCTATTTACCGCACAACAAATGGCGGAGATAACTGGACGCTTGTTCATACTACACCCGGAGGTCTCTGCGGACTGAGTTCGCCGGACGGGCAAAATGTTTTCGGGTGCGGCAGATGGTACACTCCATCAAGTTTTTTCAGGTCATCTGACGCGGGAGCGACCTGGACAGAGATCAATATGTCACAGTATGCGCTCAATCTCGTAGATTGTTATTTCCTTAATAAGGATTCCGGGTATGTGATCGGCGGAAAAGGAAGTTCGCTCACCGGTTCAAAATCCGTAGTTCTTTTTACTACGGACGGCGGGGATACGTGGCAGGAGAGATTTGGAGGAACGGGCATAAGGCAGTGGGGATGGAAAATTTATTTCCCATCGGACAGCATTGGCTACATAGCAGTAGAAAAACCGATCTATCTAAGTGACGGACTGCCGACTCCATTTCTGAAGTCCACAGACGGCGGCCTGACCTGGATGGAAAAAGACTTTTTGCCCGGACCTTTTGACCAGGAGGGGATAGGGTTCATTAATGATAATACGGGATGGCTCGGAGGATGGGGAACGGACGAGAATGGTCCCACTTATAAAACCACAGACGGAGGTGAATCCTGGATGCTAGATGCGTGGAGCAGAAATTTCAACCGTTTCCGGTTTATTAACGATTCCGTCTCATATGCAGTGGGTAAAACCGTTTACAAATATTCATATGACAGCACGGTCAGCATAAATATTGTATCGTCTGAAATCCCATCAGAATATGAATTACTTCAGAACTATCCTAATCCCTTCAATCCTGTTACGAAGATCAGGTTTAGTATTCCGGAAACGGCTTTAATTAAATTATCGATCTTTGATGTAAGCGGTAAAGAGTTGTCTGTGATTGCATTTGGTAATTTTTCTCCGGGCACATATGAGCTTCCCTGGGATGCTTCAATGTATCCAAGCGGAGTTTATTTCTACAAACTCAAAGCATGGGATTTTTCTGAAACGAAGCGAATGGTGCTGGTTAAGTGATTAATTTTCAGTGTTCAGTGTTCAAGTTGATTAAGCCACGAATTGTCACGAATTATCTCGAATTTTAATTTGATAGTTTCTAATTATCACTGATTGAATTCTAATTCGTACAAATGTTTAAGTAAAGGATAAGGTTCTTCGTCAGAGTCCCAGTGGAGACTCTGACGTTGAAATGAAAATTGTTGAGATTTTGGAACGAAGTGTTAAAGAATCAGGATTTATGTTTTTTGACTGTTTCTACCAGCTCTTTTCCCAGTTCGATCAGGCGTTCTTTTGTCTTTTCATCTTTGATGGTACCGTCTTCGTTGAATTCATCCTGGGCTTTTGATATGTATATTTGAGTAGGCAGTGGAATCATCCGTAGAGTTCGCAGTACAGGCAGTAAAGCAATCTGGGCGCGGATGGTTCCTCCGGCGCTGGTGGATGCTCCTGCAACCGCGACAAATTTATCTTTGAAAGGATTTCCTTTTCGTGATGCCCAGTCGATTGCGTTTTTGAGACCGCCGGGTATGCTGTGATTGTATTCCGGTACAGTGATGATCAGACCGTCAGAGGCTTCGATTTTTTCCTTAAACTTCGTTACACTATCGGGCAGACCCTGCTCGGCTTCGACATCTCCGTCATAAACGGGAATGTCATATTCTTTCAGGTCGAGTGTTTCTACTTCAGCGCCTGCTTCTTTGGCTCCCTGCGCGATGTATTTTAATGCCATCCTATTAAAAGAGCCTCGTCTGAGGCTCCCCGGTATTGCTGCTATTTTCAAAATCGTTTATCCTAATTTAATTCAGAAGATTTAATCCAATGGTAAACTGGAGCCCGCCTAAATTTTTAATCGGCTTATTCTCGAGGCTCATTATTTCTTTTCCAATCACAGGTAGATAATAATAATTAACATTAAAACTGAATGCTACATTCTGTGTCTGCGCAAAATCCATTCCTATTCCTGCAAATGCTCCAAGAGCGAATGCCGCATTAAATTTTCCCAGCGCGTGAAAAAACCCGGTGGTTGCAGGATTGGTAAGCACCAGAGTAGGAGCCACACCAAGTGAGAATGTGGGCTTCATACTTCCATCCAGGTCATCCTGAAAGAGATAATGTTTTAATCCAAGCGTCAATGGCACCGTAAACACTCTATTTACTTTATTTGGCGTAAAGCTATTCCCAAATACATCATAATCCTGGAATTCTCTGTCATCTGTTACACCGGAAATACCCAGGTTTGCAAAAAAGTCAGTGTTACTCCAGGCTTGAAGGTGATATTCACCTGATAATCCGAATCCCTTCTCACCGTACATCACTTTAAAACCCCATTGAGTGTTTTCATTGGGTTCAACTTCAGAGCCAACATATCCTCTGCTTGACTCGGATTTTGGCTTATCATCAAACGAAAATGCGGTACTAAAAAGAACTAAACAAATAAAAATTCCCCCAACTGCTCTCGTGATCCCTTGCTTAAGATTCATCAATTGTTCTTTAAGTTTTTGTTAATTGTTTAATGTAATGGATTTAATTAACTTAATGTAGTAAAATTTTATAACAATTTGACGGAAAAAAGGTTCACGAAAATAAAAAAAGTCGTATCTCAACGTCAAAAATCTCTAACATTAGTTCTTGAAAATATTCACGATCCTCACAACGCGTCAGCTATATTCCGTAGTGCTGATGCTGTGGGCATCGAGAGGATTTTTCTCATATATAATTCCAATGAATTTCCCCGAATCGGGCGGATCACCTCGGGTAGCGCCGTAAAATGGATAGAGACCTTAAAGTTCACGGACCCAAAAGAGTGCTTTAAAGTATTGAAAAATGAAGAATTTAACATCTATTCAACTTACCTGGAGGAAAGCACAGAAAATATTTCTTTGTATGACCTCGACCTGACAGGAAAAACTGCAATAGTAATTGGAAATGAGAAAGAGGGTGTATCAGAGGAGGCAAAAAAGCTCTCCGACGGAAATTTCCTCATTCCGATGCGCGGCATGGTACAGTCCCTGAATGTCTCAGTTGCTGCTGCAGTATGCTTGTTTGAGGCTCTGAGACAGCGGGAAGCGAAGGGAATGTACGATGTAAGTGAATTTTCACCTGAAGAACTAAAAATCAAAGAAGAATTTTATCTTAATAAATGATCCCTGCAGAGACATTAAAATACCTAAAACTTAAAAAATCTGCTAATCTTCTGCTTATTTCAGGACCCTGTGTCGTGGAAAATAAGAAGGTAGTATTCAAAACCTGCGGCAAGCTCAAGGAAATCACCTCAAAGCATAATATACCCTTCATTTTTAAATCCTCATTTATTAAGGCTAACCGGACATCGGGAGATTCTTTTAGAGGAATTGGGATAGATGAGGCATTAACGATACTCGATAAGGCAAAAAAAGAATTTGATGTACCAATCCTGACAGATGTTCATTCCGAGCTGGATGTGGAGCTGGCGGCAGAGGCAGCTGATGTTCTCCAGATCCCGGCATTTCTCTCCAGACAGACAGAACTGCTTGAAGCTGCCGGAGAATCAGGGAAGGTGGTAAACATCAAGAAGGGTCAATTTATGGCTCCCGGAGATATGCAGTACCAGGCTGAAAAAGTCGCTGCAACCGGGAATAAGAAAATTATGTTAACCGAAAGAGGCACAACTTTCGGATATAATAACCTTGTGGTGGATATGCGCAGCTTTGACATAATGCGAAAAACGGGATACCCGGTGATTTTTGATGCGACTCACTCCGTCCAGATGCCCTCGGGAAATAAAGGTGTCAGCGGAGGAGCCCCGGAATTCATTCCTGCACTGAGCCGGGCAGCAGCCGGAGCAGGGGTCGACGGGTTCTTTATGGAGACTCACCCGGACCCTTCGAAAGCGCTGAGTGACGGGAGCAATATGATGAAACTTTCCGAAATGGAAAAGCTCCTCATCTCACTTTTACAAATTCATAAACTCGCAACCAAATAAATGTCCGCAAAAAAATTCTCATTAAATTCCGAACCGGTACAAAGATCATATTACGCAGGGATATTTCTTATCTCGCTGTCGACTCTTTTTCTTGAGTTTACTTTGACAAGGATCCTGTCAGTGTCATTATGGTATCATTTCGCATTTATGATAATCAGTGTCGCGCTTCTGGGATTTGGTGTCAGCGGTGTAGTTTTGTCATTAAATCAAAAGCTCCGAAAATATAAAACCGATAAGCTTCTTACTTTCCTGTCGATGTTTTTTGGTGTGAGCGTGATCCTTTCATTTCTAATTATGAACGCGATACCTCTGGACCCATTTAGTTTATTGACGGATCCGGTACAGTTTATTTTTCTTCCAATATATTACATAGTGATAACCATCCCGTTTTTCTTTTCGGGATTGATAATATCGGTGCTTCTTACAAAATTTAAAGCTGAGGTATCGAGATTATATTTCTTCGATCTTATCGGGGCAGGGCTTGCCTGCTTTGCATTTGTGTTTTTTATCCCGTGGGTTGGAGGAAACGGCGCAATAGTTTTCATTGCAATGCTCGGTTTTGTGTGCGCGATGATATTCGGAATGAAGGAATATAAGCCATGGGCATTTACTGCATTTGTGCTGATAATACTAAGTTCGGCTTTCCTCATCAACAAAGATGAGAGCCTTGCAATAAATTCATCGCCAAATAAGATATACGGTAACTATATAAAAGAGCGTCCTGACCTCAAGATGCTGACCGAATGGAATACCATATCTAAGATAGACGTAATGCGGGATGAACAGGAATCTCCAGACGGGTATAATGTGCTCCTTGCAATAATCGATAACGGAAACGCCAGTACTAACATACCGAACGTAAAGTCCTTACCTCTGGAAACCAAGCCCGCGGACGCGTCGAATCTTGCATTTGCTCCTCTGGACTCCATTGATAAAACATTCATAATTGGTTCAGCCGGCGGGGGTGAAATACTGACTTCACTTTACCACGGCGCGAATGAAGTCGTAGGCGTGGAAATAAACGGGATACTCAATGACCTGATAGAACGCGACCTGGTAAGCTGGACGGGACCATTGATCAAAAATAATGATAAAGTACGACTAATCACCGATGACGCACGCTCAGTAATCAGCAGCAAACGCATCGCCTATGACGTCATAATTTCAGCTCATACGATCTCGGCATCAGCGGTATCATCCGGGGCAATGAGCATGGTAGAGAATTATATTCTCACACAGGAAGCGATGGAAGAATATCTCGAGCATCTTTCCCCGAACGGAGTAATATATATTTCCCGTCCGGAGACTCAGCTCCCAAAACTCATTACAACTCTAAAGAAAGCGCGGCTGAATACTACGGGCGGACTCGAACAGAGTAAAAACAATTTCATGATATTCCGCCGTCCGCCAAATGCATTCGAGAGTGATAAGAGCTTCATGGCAGGGATTGTCTATAAGAAAGACGGATTCACGTATGATGACATTATTAAAGTAAAGAACGAAGCCGCATTACTCAGCCTTGACATAGAATATGATCCGCTTTCAGACCAGCCCGGAGTTTACCGTGACCTGATAATGACGGAAGATATCGACGCGGTGATCGCAAATTATGAAAAGGATATTGCACCTGCTACCGACAATAAGCCGTTCTTCGACAATAACATAGGATTTTCGAACCTGACACTCGACGGGATGCTGGAAACCTTTGCGCAGGATGAAAAAGGAATCCTCGCATTAAAAGACCGCCCCGTCGCAGAGACTACACTGCTGGCAATCCTCATTCAAACCGTTATCATAGCGGGGTTATTTATTCTATTCCCCTTGCGTAAATTAAAAAGCGCGGAAAAGAGCAAGTTTTCGAAGCAGTTTCTTTTTTACTTTGCGTGCCTGGGGCTGGGATACATTATGCTGCAAATATGCCTGATACAAAAGTTCACGCTATTCCTGGGACAGCCGGTCTACACACTGCTCACTGTAGTGAGCACAATGCTGATTGCATCAGGTATCGGAAGTATGTTCTCCATTAAGTTTTTTGCAAATAGTAAAAAGAAGTTGTATATTATATTTGGCATCATAGCCATTCTTGCCATTAGTCTCGGCTTTTTAGTGCCGGTGATATTTGAATCGCTTGTGCGCCTGGAGCTTATGTGGAGAGTTGTAATCTCTGCTCTTATCATTGCTCCGCTCGGTTTCTTCATGGGAATGCCGTTCCCGATAGGGCTCACTCTTATCGATGACAGGGACCGCAGGTTTGCTGCATTTGCCTGGGGAATAAACGGGTTCTTTTCAGTAATAGGTACCGTGACGGCAATCATCCTGGCGATGACAGCCGGGTTTTTCTTTGTATTTGTATTAACGGGGATAATATACTTACTTGCGATGTTCTTTATAAGTAGGGAGTACAATTTAGTTATTAAGTAGTGCTTACAATTCACAATGGTGCTGCAATTTTGAGGGTTTCGCCTGGAGAAAGCGAAAAAATTGATAAAAGATGGAAAATCTCGAAGGAGTAAACCCTTATACCATTTACATTCCTGAATCAGGTCCGTTAGCTGCCTCGAACGAGCTCGTTGCAGCAGCTATACACCAGAGTCATTACATAGAAGATGATGTTTTAAAATACTTTGCTTTATCAGAAGCTGACAGGCTTCGAGAAGAGGATCCATACACAGATGAATTCACCGATGCAGGATCGGTCCGGATAATAGCGAATTATTCCCGGTTTAGGGTAGATCTAAACCGTTCCAGGGATAAGGCAATTTACATGTCACCCATAGATGCCTGGGGAATGAAGCCTTATAATGAAAATCTTCCTCCGGAAGTCATAGAAAGCGGTCTCGGGTACTATGATTCATTCTATGATGGAATACATAATTTATTTACCTCCCTGATAAAAAAATGGGGAAAGATATTCGTATATGATTTCCATTCGTATAACCATAAACGAGACGGTATGGACTCACCGCCTGCCCCTGCCGATGAAAACCCCGAAGTCAACATCGGTACAGGCAACATAAACCGCGAATACTGGGGAAGCCTCATCGACAGGTTTATGAATGATCTGAAGGAATTCGATTTTGGGGGACGACAACTCGATGTGCGTGAGAACGTAAGATTCAAGGGTGGTCATTTTTCAAAATGGATCGGTGAAAACTTTCCGCAGACGGCGTGTGTTCTGGCCATTGAGGTGAAGAAGTTCTTCATGGATGAATGGACCGGGGAGAAGGATAATAAGCAGATGCATTTGCTCAAGCAGGCATTTATTTCCACGCGTCCGGGAGTGTTGAGAGAATTAAAGAAAACCGGTATTGCTAAATGAAAAAAAAGCAAAGTTTTTACATAACTGACGATTACATCGAAGAGGTCTGCACCCGGCTGCACAAGAATAAACGTGTAAGACGGCCTTTACCCGGCTGGGGAAGGATCCACATAGACAGGAGACTGCCTTTTCTTTGTGTGTACCGTAAGTCGGGGGATGAGGATGGCGCAGAGAGGTTCGTTACAACCGGCGCATCATTCATAATTGCTTCCGATAAGGCGCACTCGGGAAAGCGACTCTCCAAGCTTGTTTACACAATAGTAGAGGAGCTGAGCAAAGAGTTTAAATCGTTTTTAATCATAGAGATCTGGAGTAAAAAACCCGGAAAAATAGCTGCTGAGGAAATCACATCCATTAAGCCGAGATTCAGGATCATCATTGGAGAGCAGGATTACAAAAAGAGCAGCATTAACAGTACTCTGAATATTTTAAAAGAAGGCCTCGATAAGGTTACCATATTAAAACAGCATGCGAGGTCTGAAATCGTTTACACAAAAAATGTTTCTCCGGCAAAGCTGCAACCCATACTAGGGCATAAGGAAGAAAAGAAGCTGAATTGTCATTTAATAGGGGTTGAAATTAACCCGGTATATCTCAACCCGCGCACGGGAGCACCTTTTCCTGTTATTAAACGCAGTTTGTCGGAGCAAATGTCTTACGTGTTTCAGCAGGCTTTCTTTGAGTTTACCAATAAGCTAACTACTCAAAATGTAGCTCATTACCATGAACTCGGAAAAAGCTTTCTTTCGCA
>JAEYVS010000014.1 GCA_023429265.1 Bacteroidota bacterium
GGATGGTGTTTCAGAAGTCAAACCCATTTCCAAAGTCCATTTATGACAATGTTACTTACGGACCGAAGATCAACGGGGTAAAGAATAAAAACCTTTTGAATGAAATAGCTGAAGAAAGTTTCATAAAAGCGGCACTATGGGATGAGGTCAAAGACAGGCTCAATGAATCCGCGCTGGGACTCTCAGGTGGACAGCAGCAGAGATTATGCATCGCGAGAGCATTAGCGGTTAATCCTGAAGTGATATTGATGGACGAACCAGCCAGCGCTCTGGACCCGATATCGACAAATAAGATAGAAGAGCTAATATTTGAATTGAAAAAGAATATTACCATTGTTATTGTAACACATAATATGCAGCAGGCATCGAGGGTCAGCGATAATACCGCGTTTTTCCTGAACGGAGAAATAATTGAATACGATTCGACTAAGAATATTTTCACGAAACCAAAAGATGAGCGCACTCAGAACTATGTAACGGGGAAGTTCGGGTAATTTTTATTAAACTTTTTATTTAAGGAACTATGTATCAATATCTTGAAGAAGAACTGGACCAGCTAAGGTCACGGATCATTAAAATGGGTAGCCTCGTCGAAGAGCAGATATCCACTGCAATTAACGGACTGCTAACCGGTGATGTCAGTGTCGTTGAGAAAGTTGTCCAGGGTGATGAAGAAGTGGATAAGTTCGACGTAAAGATCGATAAGCACTGCCAGCGGATCTTCGCGCTTACACAGCCTGTTGCAGTTGACCTCAGGCTCATAATGACCGCCCTTAAAATCAATAACGACCTTGAGCGCATGGGTGACATTGCTGTAAATATTGCCCACAGAATAGAACCACTTGCAAATCATCTCGACCTGCTCACAGAGTTTAGGATAGATGAAATGGCAGCCACGGTACAACGCATTGTAAAAGGAAGCATAGATTCGTTTGTGAATATTGATACGGAACTTGCAGTTGAGATCATTAAGCTGGATGATGTAGTGGACGACATAGAGCACGCAATGTTCGATGCGGTAGTGGAAAAAATGCGAAGCGACCAAAGCCTCATAGAAGCCTGTTCCTACATACTGACACTTGCTAAGAATATGGAGCGTCTTGCCGATCACGCGACAAATGTAGCGGAGGATGTTATATTCCTTACCGATGCCAAATTCATAAAGCACAAGAAAAACATAGATAAATACGCCCATCCGAAAGAGGATAATACCGGGGATAACACCGATGATGATGATTCCTCATCAGAAAAACCCGGAGACAGCACTTTTTAGTATTATCTTTTCAATTTCTATTAAATCATTATTTAATTAGTATTGCAGGGTGAAGAGATACCTTGTAATATTCCTCATTATAACTGCGAACGCGCTTACTGCGAGCATCCTTACTCCAAACGCGGTTTTTTCACAGACCGGCGATACTGTACGTACGCAGATACAGAATACAGACACTACATCAAAACCTGTTACCCCCTTCGATACCAATAAAATCCCGAATGCATACAGAATGTCCAATAGCTCAGTCACTTACGGACAAAGCAACTGGATATGGAATGACAGGAGGAACCTTGGGGAGATATTGAATGAGAGGCCGGGGTTTCACATAAACTTTATTTCTGATGGTGGTAGAAGCATTTTAAATTATAATCGTTCAGGACAAACGTTATTTGGAGTTTTTAAAGACGGGATACAGATAAACGATAATTTTTTTGGAGGCTTTGATATAGAAAACATTTCAGTAAACGAAATTGATACAATCGAAGAAATTTCTTTAACTTCATCTTTTTT
Organism: Bacteroidota bacterium; assembly: GCA_023429265.1. Taxonomy (GTDB): domain Bacteria; phylum Bacteroidota; class Ignavibacteria; order Tepidaquicellales; family Tepidaquicellaceae; genus JAEYVS01. Next base: position 1,787 of record JAEYVS010000014.1, read on the forward strand.
GTACGGAATAAAATCCCAAGGGAAAGCCATTAATATCATCACGAAAGATGTTTTTCAGCCGGAATTATTTTCTCAGTTAAGATTTACTCAGGATAGATATGGTTCTGAGTATGCAGATGTATATTTCAGTCAATCTATTTCACGCAAACTAAACTGGCAGATCGGAGCTACAAAACATTCTCTGAATGGAAGATATGAAAACTCAGATTTCGATGTATGGAGAGCCCGATTCAGAGTAAATTGGTTTGTATCCCCAAAAGCAAACTTAAGATTCAATCTTAATTACGCAAATATTATAAGAGGCCTTAATGAAGGACTCATCGATAATAGCGAAGATACTCTTCGAAATTCAGAATTTGCTAAAGTAGAAAATCCCGACTCATACGAAAAGTTGACAAACTTCTTTTACGATCTTTCCTTTACAGGCAGATTTTTCAAAAATAAAAATTCACAAACAAAAATAAAATTGTACTCTCAAAACTCCCTTCGAGAATATAGGGATGAAGAAGGGAATGGGAATTCAAATGGGAAGATTCTTACTAAGAATTTTCATTCTATTCAATATGCTCTGGACTTAAAACAAAATTTTTCACTAAATTTAAAAAATGATGTAAATCTTAACATTTTATTTGGGGGTAATGTTTATTACACAATATTCAATTTTGATATACTTGAGATAGAACCCAATATTTCCGAACATATTAATAGGAATTACTACACAGCTTTTTCTAAACTTGACTTCAATTATAAGAAATTGAATATTTCTTTAATGGGGAAATTTGAAAATTTTTTAGATACGAATTTGTTCTCAGCAGGAGTGGAATTAAATTACGATGTTTTAAATAACGAGGATTTTAATTTAAATGTGTATGGAGGTGCAAACATATTTCCATACGGTCTTCTCTTAAATTCCTTGAAGTTTTATCCATTTTCTCAATACAATATCAATACCCAGGAGTATAGCATCAAAGAGGTTGGGTTTAAATTCGGATATCGTAATTTTTTCTTGAATGTATCGCAGTATACTTTTGACTATCCTGAACAATTTCAACTTCCAAACGGGAATTATGAAGCAGGCTTAAAAACTAAATATTTTGATATAATCTCTTCTTTAAACTTCAGAAATGACCGATCTTTTATAATAAACAATGTTACATACTACCGTACAAATATCCCCCAATTTTTTCTAAAAACAGACCTGAGTTATCATAATTTTTTCTTTAACAGGAATCTAAACCTCAGAATTGGATTAAATCTAAAATATATGAGTAATATGTATGTTACTGAGTTCAGTCAATATACTTATGTAGGAGGATCTTATGAGATTACTGGAGACCAAGATTACCTTTACATCGATCACCTCTTCAATATGGACGCATACATCAGCGCGCGTATAGGCAGCGCTAATATCGCTTTTGTCTTCGCGAACATATTCGATATTTTTAATTACGATACCTTCCTTTACCCGTGGAATGACCGCGGAGGGGCATTGAATGCTCTTTCAAGGTTTACAATTACGTGGGATTTCTTTAATTAGAAGCTATGACAGGAGTTTGTGAGCTGCGTTCATTACCTCGCCAATGCTTATCTGCCTGATACATTTAAACTCATCCTCACCTGACCAGATGCATTCGACAGGCTTCGGTGAATTATAAAAACAAGGACTACAGGGCAGCTGCCTCCTGACAATGAAATGTTCGGTCTGCCAGGGGTAGAGCTCGAGGTAATTAGTATATCCAAAGATAGCGATTGTGGGTATTTTGAAGGCGGCGGCAGAATGCATAAATGCCGTATCGTTTGAAATGAAGAGCCTGCAATGCTCCATCCTTGCCATCGAGTCCATATAATTGGAGGTGGAAGCAATGATAGATTCACCATTTA
>JAEYVS010000196.1 GCA_023429265.1 Bacteroidota bacterium
TCAAAAAAGCTGATCACGTATTAAAGCTAATACACAGAGCAAATTCGAGCTACTTCAGGACTTTGAATAAAAAGCTGTTATGGGGTAAGGATCTGCGTAAGTATTAATCGAAAAACTTAACCTTCCCTGTCTCATTATCATACATTGCTCCTGAAATTATTATCTCTCCTTTTTCCTCCATTTCACGCAAAATATCACTTTCTTCCCGAATCTTTTCTATAGTCATACGGATGCTTTTCTCATTTACTTTAGTAACAAAGTCAATATTAGATGCTGTTTTTTCACCATCATAATCGTTAAGAGCTTCAACAGCGGGTTTGATCTTTTCCATAACACCTGTCAGATGACCCATTTTCACATTGTCTATAGCGCCTTTCATCGCGCCGCAGTCCGTGTGTCCCATAACCAGGATTAGCCGTGATCCAATGACTTTGCTGGCAAATTCAAGACTCCCAAGTATGTCATTATTAACGATATTTCCGGCAACACGGACAATGAACACATCCCCTATCCCCTGGTCAAAGAATATCTCAGGGAGCATCCGGGAATCTATGCAGGCAAGTATCGACGCATAGGGAAACTGGATATTCGAAGTCCTTTTGACTTCATCCATCAAATCCCTTTTAAGATGCTGGTTATTAACAAATCTTTCGTTTCCCTCTTTCAGCATTTGCAGTGCTGATTCAGGAGTGATCTTGCTTTGAGTTTCTTTTGTTTGCAATATATTATTAAAGGCGGCGTTTAAGCCGCCCTGTATTTAATTATTATTTTATTAAAAGCATCTTATTTATGCCCATCAACATATTATCGGAAATCAGTCTGTAAAAATACACACCTGAAGTTAATCCTCTTGCATTAAAAGTATATTCATAAATCCCCGGTGTTAAGTTTCCGTTAACCAGGGTCTGGACTTCCTTCCCGAGAGCATCATACACTGCCAGTTTAATATTTGACGCTTTAGGAATATCAAACTTTATTCTCGTCGATGGATTAAAAGGGTTTGGATAATTCTGGGAAAGCTTAAATGTCTCAGGTGTTTGATTTGAAACCTGGTTCACGTTCACGATCGTTGTATTATCCACAACCCCCGTATGCTGAATATTATACTGCCACACGGGGTTATATATCTTTGCAGGATTATATGGTACACCTGCATTCCAGAGGTACATTCGAACTGTCTGCGTAGATATTTCATTACCTGTTCCTGCTATGTCCAGTGTTCCGTCCCGGTTTATGTCCGTAAGTATTGGTGTGCTGAAGAAAGAAGCTCCGATTATTTCCATCGGCCAGCCCGCCACAGGAGTACCATCGTGATTGTAAGCAAGGTATCTGCCGGGTCCCCAGGTATTATCATCAACTATGAGCTCGGTCATATTGTCATTATCTATGTCAGCCAGGGTAACCTGGGCATTTACCGCCCAGATGGGTCCTATTGGAAAACCCGCTAAAGCTGTTCCGTTTACATTCCACGCGTAAACAAAGTTCGAAGGAGAACCGCTGGCTACCTGGTCGCCTACACATACATCGAGGATATTATCTCCGTCGATGTAGCCTACTGCCGGAGGTCCGTATATCCATTGCGAGGTGGTCTTTGGCCAGTTAGGTTTCACCGTACCATTATTATCAAGTATGTAAACATATCCTCCTGCACCGCCCCCGTGTGAACCGAATATTATCTCTCTCTCAGGATCACCGTCAACATTAACCAGCACCGGGGAGGAATACGAGTTTACATCACCATTCGGAAGAGTAAAGGGAAAGCCCGGAAGCGAATCACCATTAACGTGCCACGCGTAAAGTCCGGTTGTCGATTCCGCTACTATTTCCGGAATACCGTCATTCGTAATATCCCCTACTGCGGCGCTCGATGCAGGAAATCCTGAAATTGATTTAGGCCAGCCCGGATATACCGTTCCGTCACCTTTGTAAACCCAGACTTCGTTCGCCGGATTGGGAGCACCGACCCGTCTATTGGTAATGATCTCCAAAGCTCCGTCATTATTGAGGTCTGCCAGCACGGGTGTGCGTGTGTTATATCCGTGAGATATCGGGAAGCCTGTCACATTCGAGCCGTCTTTTTCGTATGCCTTTACGGAACCGCCTGAACCGATTGTAGCGCCGTGTATCATAACCACGATCTCTTCCTGACCATCTCCGTCTATGTCACCTACCGATGGTGCGCCGTCTGCAGACTGAGTATGAGTAACCGGCCAGCCGGGAACGCTCGTACCGTCTAAGTTTCGAGCCTGGGTAGATAATCCCGTATTGTATAGTATTTCCATCTCCGGGTCGCTATCCATATTGCAGAATACGCCGCCTTCTGCGGTAGTAGCTGAAGTTATGGTAACCGGAAATCCGGGAAAGACCGGAAGTGAATCTGAATTATCTGTATTTACTGTGTAAGAATTACCATTAGCATCCTTCATATTTACATTTCCCAATACATCCGGGACATACAGCCTGTTATCCTGTACCTTTACGAAGTCATTACCCCAATCAAACCCGGTCAGGACTAAAACCATAACCGCGATCACTGAAAAGAAAAGTTGTCTCATTGTTTGTCGTGTTTTTGTTTAAGTTATCTAAAAATCCGCCCACAGTAAAAATATTGCAAGAATCTATCAAAAATGAAATGGAATTGCGGAATTCAGATTTCGATGACCGACCACTGATTTTATAGTGATTTATTTTGAGTGTTGTGCCGGCTGGGAATGGTGATTTTTTAAACTGTTGATTTTTCATAAATGGTAGATTTAAGATTTTAAATGACCTGAATTGATTTTATAGTTATTTATAAAAAATCAGGTATCGGTCCGAAAATTTGGATTGAAAAAACAATAGCTTCCTGAGTGGTGTTAATTTTGCAAATTTTTTCTTCTTATCTTTTGAAAAGACTAAGCCACTAATTAGCACTAATTTTCTCGAATTAAACCGATTTATTCTAATTTGCACCTGCCTGCGGCAGGCAGGCGACATTTGACTTTTGACATTTAACCTTTGACGTATTGGTAGTCATAATTGCGGTTTAATTCATATACAATATAGTAATATTTACGGTGAATATCAAGGGCATATTTAATTAATTAATTCTTAATTCTTCATCAGTGGGTAGAAAATCGTCAGAGTCCCGTTGTAGACTCTGACGGTGGGGAATTTTGAAAATTTTTTTAAAAAGACTCACCACCAATTTCACGAATTGCACTAATTTCACAGAATTTTTAGAATAATAGAACACAAATGAGGATAGATCCTTAATTTAACGGTTAAAACCGCATTCACTTGCACTAATACCACGCCTTGAAAGGCGTGGCTATTGATCCATATTAAAGTCCCGTTGGAGACTCTGACGGTGGGAATGGTGTTTATTGATACTAAACCCCTCTGCCGATGTAGCCGCTCGCTTCCTCGCTAACATCGGCTTCTCCCCTTTGTACAAAGGGGAGAGTAGTTGTGTTGTTGGTGAGGGTTAGTTTGATGGCTCGACTCATTGAGAGTAGACGAGGTTTTCAACCAACCTCCCGACAAAAGACGTTGGGACCCCGCATTTGAATATGCGGGACTTCGCTTCGCTGCGCAAGCCGGTGGTTTGTAACCCTCACCCCCTCGGGTGAAAAGTCTTATGGACTTCGATGAGGTATTCTTTGTCGATGTGGGTGTAGATCTGGGTGGTGGATATGTCGGAGTGGCCGAGCATCTCCTGTATGATGCGGATGTCCGCGCCGCCTTCGAGCAGGTGCGTCGCGAATGAGTGACGTATCGTATGCGGGTGAACTTCCTTTTTTATTCCTGCCATCGAGCAGTACTTCCTCACAATATCCCATATACCCATCCGGGAAAGCTTTTTCCCGCGGAAATTCAGAAACAGGAAATTTTCTGACTTATCATTTTTAAGCTTATTTCTGCTCTCCTCGATATATCTAGTCACCCAGCTGAGCGCCGAGCTTCCGATGGGAACTATTCTTTCCTTCGAACCTTTTCCGAATACACGTATGAACTCCTCGTCGAATATTATGTCCGGTATCCTCAGGTCTAATGTCTCACTCACCCGCAGACCGCTCGCGTACATCACCTCGAGTATTGCCCGGTCGCGGAGCCCAAGCTTGTCCGAGGTGTCAGGCTTTGAGAGTATCTCATCGATCTCGGCAATAGATAGGACTTCAGGCAGCTCCCGCTTTTGTTTTGGACTCTCGATATTTTCCATCGGGTTTGAGCTTATCAAATCCTCGGAGGCGAGGAATTTATAGTATGAGCGGAGCGTGGATAGCATTCTTGCCGTGGATTTCGCGGAAAAAGGTTTATTCTCTTCATCACCTTTTTTGAGATGCTTTATGAAATCCTGTATGACCGACTGATCTACTTCCCCGAGCTCTATTGACCGGCCGCCGATAGCACCGTTCAGGAATTCGGTAAATCTTTCAAGGTCGAATGTATAGGATTCAATTGTATTTTCGGATAGTGACTTCTCTGTGCGGAGGTAATTGATGAATAGTTTTCGGTAGTCCATCAGATGGCGATGTTCTCTTCTTCTTCCTCTTTGCGTCCTTCAGGGTATTTTATCCTGTGGTGATGGATCCCTACCAGTATTTGGAGAAAGCTTTCTTTGATCTTTGTAAGGTCTTTCAATGTCAGGTCGCATTCATCGAGCTGTCCGTCTGTAAGCCTCTCTTTGATGATCTTATCGATCTGTTTTTCCAGCTTATGGGGAGTCGGGTCATCGATAGTCCGGGTCGAAGCTTCAATTGCATCGGCAAGCATTACAATACCTGTCTCCTTAGTCTGCGGCTTTGGTCCCGGATAACGGTAAAGCTCATCTGACTCTCCGGACTCAAAAGCTTCTTTATCTTTCTGATGAAAATAAGATACAAGCAGAGTGCCGTGATGCATCGGGATAAAATCTATGAGTTCTTTTGGAAGCTTAAACTTTTCAGCCAGCTTTATGCCGTCCTTTACGTGGGATATGATTATTTTAGCGCTCATTTTTGGATTCAGGCGGTCGTGGAGATTATTATCCATCTGGTTCTCAATATAGTACTCCGGGCGGACGGTTTTCCCGACATCGTGATAATAGCATCCTACGCGCGCGAGCACTCCATTCGCGCCGATCGAGTCAGCCGCTTTTTCGCATAGGTTTCCCATTATTATGCTGTGATGGAAAGTCCCCGGGGCTTTGGTTGACAGTTCTTTGAGAAGAGGATGATTAAAATCAGATAATTCTACAAGGGTCAGGTCAGTGGTTATTTTGAAAACCCGCTCATAAAATATCAGCAGTCCGTACGCGATGACCGGTGACATAATGGCGTTTATGCCCCCAAAAAGCAGGTGGTTCAGGATCTTCTCCATTTCCTGAGTTCTGTCCAGTGATATTGCAAGGATCGATATTGTATTTCCAATTAAAATAAAGAAGAACGAGCGGAAGATCTGGTTCCTGTTCCTTACATCTCTCACACTGAAAATCGCCAGTACCGCTCCGCAAAAGGAAACAAAAGCTATCGTAAAATCACCGCCCCTTACTGCCGCGACCAGGAAGCAGATTATAGCTGAGCTGTAAAATGAAAGCCGTGAATCAAAAATGATGGTAAGCAGTATCGCTGTAACAGGGACAAATATCAGCAGCTCGATAGGAGCATTTACCCCTACCTGCATGCTTATGTAAGCAAAAAAACACTGAAGTATTACAAGCGAGGCTATGAGTATGAGCATCACATTGTCAGCAAATACCTCCGGCCTTATGTACCTGAGGAAAAACACAAAAGATACCAGGAGTATTAATACCATCAGCATCTTTCCGATGAACTGGAAAAAATAATCCTGCACTCCTATTCTTTCCAGGCGCACTTTTTTATATGAATCAAGCTTTAGTTTTGTCTGCCTGGTGATCGGGTCGTGCTTGCTGATGATCCTTTCGTTTTCTCTTACTATGCCAATGGTTTTAGGTATCTGCTCGATCCGTGTTTGTATCTCGAGATTTGTCAGCTTTTCGTCATACAATAGTGTAGGCTTTAGAAAGGCATCCGTGATCTTTCGTACTATTTCGGACAGCTCATTATTATTTAGCTGAGCCCCAAGCCTTTGCGCCACCATATTCTCAACCTGTGATTTATCCAGCACGGAGTTTATGTCCACGGTATTTAAAACTTTTTCCTGTGGTGATGCAACTGATATTGTCGGGCTTTTTATCTCGGACTTATTTTTATTCAGTACACGGTTCTTTGATATCTCCTGCAGGTATATACCAAGGTCTTCGCGAAATCTTGCATACGGGATCCTTTCCCCGCTCAGCTCATTCTTATAATACGAATTCAATGTCCTCCACTCTTCAGGCGAGAATTCCACGAACAGATCATCCTTCTCATCATCTAACTCCTCGGAATTGATATTTCCGTTATTAGCGCTTTCCAGGTCAGATGCTCTTTGCAAAATTCCGGTCAGCTTATTAAAGAAGGTATTTAGCTGGGTCTGTATCCCGGCTTCCTCCAGCTCATTATCGGTAAAAATTGGAGAAACACTGTTAACAACCTCATCCTTTTCTGCCTGGTAATCCATATCATCCTTATAAACCGGGAATGTAAACGGGGCAATGAGGTCTTCATTAGACCAGATAGTGCCTATCTCATACTGTGTATCGATGGATTTATAGCTGGGCAAAAGCAGAATTATTATAAACCACGTAATGACCCCTACTCCGATTTTAACACCCATATTTGAGCGAAAATCAAAATTGTTTGGCAGCTTAAACCGCTTTTGTATGTTATCGAGAAACTTCAATACTTATCTGATAAACTATATAATTATAAAAAGTTACCTAAAAATATAAAAAAAAGTAGTGCTATAAGAATAGCAACTACTTTTTAAATGTAAAAATTTCTTTATTTTGGACTAAATACCGTATTTTGTGATATATGATACTTTTCCGTCAGTTATGGAATAAAGCTTATCCGTAAGGTCCATCACGGATTC
>JAEYVS010000202.1 GCA_023429265.1 Bacteroidota bacterium
TATCCAGTATAGGATCTTCCTTCACTCCTTTCACTACTAGCGGTCCCTTATCTTCTATTCTTCTTCTGATCTTAGTAACTATTAGCTTTGGATTGAGCATCTTACCCGTAATATTAGCAGGGCAGACATCGGTGCATCTTCCGCATTCCGTGCACGTGTATCCGTCCAGCATCTGCTTCCAGGTCAGGTCTTCGATGTCCTTTACTCCGTATTGCTCTATGCTCTCGTCCTCGAAGTTTATCGGCTGTAAAACCCCGTTCGGCTCTATCCTGTAATTCGAAAAGAATGTATTGGGCACCGATGACAGCACGTGAAAATGTTTTGAGTAGGGGAGATAATTCAGGAATGAAAGCACTACTATATTATGACCCCACCAAAAAAACTTATACATAAACTCAGAACCCCCGCCGCCGATCATATTTGCCAGCCACTGTGATACAGGTCTGTATCCTGTTGACTCACCAAGCATTATCCTCTCTACGCTCGTCCCGAACATTGTCACCATCACCAGCAGTATCATTACAAGTATGAACGTTGCGTCCATCCTCGAGTCCTTGCTTATGTATTTTAATCTGTCCGGTGTGCCTACGTACCTGCGGATAATTGAAATTACAACAATTACAAAAACAAGCGCTCCGAAGAAATCCTGCGTGAATGTAACTACATTATATAGAGGTCCGAGAAATGCAAATGAGAAATCCGGGAAAAATCCTTCGATGAAGCCCTCCAGCACCACAATGCCAAGTACCAGGAATCCCCAGTAGATGCAGAAATGTAAAAATCCTGCTAACTTACTTCTGAATAGCTTTGTCTGGAGAAAGGCTATCTCGAAAGTATTGATAAGCCTTTGTTTAATGTCATACCATCTGTTCTCGCTCTTTCCGATCTTCAGATAGGCCAGGAAATTCTTTACCGAATAGGCAAAAAATCCCAGCGCTCCAAAAAGAACTATCGCAAATATGATGGTATTTATCATTTAGTAACAGTAATAAAGAAGCGGGTTTAAGAATTTTATAATTTATGTAATAGATACTTAATTTTAAAGATAATTAGGAATCAAAGCTTTATTAAAGTTTAAGGTATCATAATTGGTAGTTTTAAGGTTTTAAAATGGTTTGGTTGTTTTTTTAGAGTTTAGAGAAAATTTTATTTCCATTCGAAAATTTGGTTTGTAAAAACAAGAGTTTCCTAAAAGGTGTTTCACGGATGAGTTTTTTTATCATTTTGAAAATAGATTTTACCACGAATTTCACGAATTAAACTAATTTTTTTATCATCTTTATACTCAGCCACTAATTAACACTGATTGAATCTAATTCGTACGAATATTAGGTAAAGGAACGGATAGAACATACTACGTTCAAGATAATATCAAAATAGTAATATTTACGTTTAATGTCAAGGTATATTTTACTAAATCGTGCTGGCAAAATTTGTATTAAGTGACGGGTCTTGTCCAAAGCGAATTAGTGAAATCAAATAATTAAAATTTATTAATCGTTAATTTTTTGGTAAAACTGAACAAAAAAGCAATAAAACTAATTTTTAATTTACTATTAAGCTATTGTAAAAAAATAGATTGATATTGATTTTTAATATTTCCCGCAGTAAATTCTTTAAGCGATCATTCATCATTTTCTACCAGAATATGAAATACATTCTTTTACTCTTATCATTTTTATTTCTAACTTATCAATCAGTTCACTCTCAATGGGTCCAGCAATATCAGGTAACTGAATTCGTTAATCTCGAAGATGTAAATTTTGCGAACGATCAAACCGGATGGGTGTGCGGGGATGGGGGATTGATACTCAAAACTACCAATCAAGGAATGAACTGGGTTCAGCAGATATCTGGAACTACTAAAAGATTTGAGAGGATTGCCATAGTAGATGAAAACATTATTTACATAGCAGGGCAGTTCCAAACAATTCTGAAAACTTCTAATGGGGGGACAAACTGGCAAATTTTAAATGAAGGACAGAATGCTCCAAGTTTTTATTCTGTTTATTTCCTAAATAAGGATACCGGTTTTGTAGCAGGAAATTTACAAAATGTCTGGAAGACAACAAATGGCGGATTAAATTTTACTCAAATCCCGATTCCAAAATCATCCTGGTTCTATGATATGTATTTTAGAAATGATTTCGAAGGTATTATTTCCGGAGACGGCAGCGTATATAAAACCTCAGATGGAGGCAATACCTGGGAAACCGTTTGGATTGAAACAAATAGATTCGATGAGCTAAGTTTTGTAAACTATGATACGGGCTACATAGTTGGAAGATTTACAAACCCGGTTTACAAAACTACTAATTTCGGAAGTACGTGGGATAGTGTATCTAATGTTCCATACATAGACGACAGTTACTCAATAAAATTCATCAATGATGATACCGGGTGGATAGGAGGTACTTTTGGAGTTATTCTTAAAACCACAAATGGAGGTTACAATTGGCATCAACAAGATATGTCAAATTTTAATCAAGGCTTCATCGAGGATATTCATTTCATTAATGATACTACCGGCTGGGCTGTAGGGGCGGCAACGAAAATCCTTTTTACTACAAATGGGGGTGGTCCTATAGTGAGTATTTCAAATATTTCAAATGAAGTACCGGAGAGTTTTAAAGTAGAACAAAATTATCCGAACCCATTTAACCCAACTACGAATATTCAATACGATATTCCAAATGATGTATTTGTAAGTATAAAGATCTATGATATTCTGGGGCGAGAAGTATCAGAGATCGTGAATGAATTTAAGAATCCAGGTAGGTATATCATAGGATTTAACGGCTCGAAGCTTTCAAGCGGAGTTTATTTTTATAAAATTAAAGCGGGATCTTTTGAGCAGACAAAAAGAATGGTACTGATCAAGTAGGAAAGTTTATAAAGGTCATAAGGTGAGGCGCTTTCGGGCGCCTTTTTTATTTCTTTGCGTCTTTGCGGTAAAAACAAAAATCTCAGCGTCCTCTGCGGTAAAACAAATACTACTCCCGCACAAAATAATACACTTTCACCTCATCGGGGACTACTTTAAACTCAGCCTCTTCCACTTTCCCGAATCCGATCCCTGCCATCTTCTCTGTCACCTCATCATACCCGTCTCGTCCCAGCGAACTATAATCCAGCACAAACCATAATCGCTCCACGTCCGGCGCATTCTTTAGAGAGTCTATTATCCCCCGGAAGCTGTAATCTATGATATCAGGCGCAGGAAGGTTCGTCTCACCGCGTTTATTATGATATTTTATCGACCATCCCATATAATGCGGCTCGACCACTATCCGGTCACCAGGGTTATATTTGCTTTCCAGATAAGATATCACTCCTCTGTAGTCATTATTCTTGAAATTCATCTCGTAATTGAACTTCATCCCCACCGCGCTCGCAATGATAAACGGCACAATCATTAAATATGTGAGTTTCCTGTTCTTTAATAAAAAAGCAAATGCCGTAAAGGATATGATGAAGTAGGGGATTATGATGCTAATGTATCTCGATAGCAGCAGGCTATTCCTGAACGAGATAATAACAGCTATCGCAAAAGGAATTATAAAAAACACTGTCACCAGTGCAGCCTTACCGGTCAAAAGTTTTCGTCTGAATGCCGCAATCATACCTATGAAGTATGAAGCTATAATAATCAGCGTAACTCCATTAGCTGCCTTATAGATAAGTCCTGCCTTATAATACACAAAATAGCTGAATACAATGTCCTTAAAGAAAGCAAAAGTGTTCTTACTCCACGTCATCAGGTCCTGTGGTACCCTCCAGGGCTGACCTGCGCTCACCTGCCTGAAAAACTCCGGAAACCACGGAAGGTATAATATGAGAACAATCAAAAATAAAGGCGCTGTTTGTTTTAATAGGCTGAGATCCTGCCTGTTCCTCATCTGCCTGTATGTCACTATCAGGATCTGGGAAAATAATATCAAAAACGCGAAATAATGAGTGTACAACGCCAATATTGTAAATAGCACATACAATGTCTTCTTCCGTGTACTCGGATTATCCAGTAATCCCATAAAAAAGTACACCGATCCCAGGCAAAGGAAGGTATTCATCATAAACATCCGCACCTCCTGAGCGTAATGAATATTGATAGGGGAGAGCGCGTAAAGTATGAATACAAAAAATACCTTCGTCTCATCCTTTAATACATCAAATGATATCTTATAAATAAACACCAGGCTTAATACCGAAAACACCACCGAAAGCAGCCTCATACTGAATACCGAATCCGAAGCAAAATACGTCCACCACTTCAGCACCATATAATAGAACGGCGGATGTATGTCCCCCGCGGCGCTTTTAACGATGCCCTCGAGGTCATACTGTGACGCATTCCACGAGTACACCTCATCGAACCACATATTTTTACCCTCTATGTCGTTCAGCCTGAGATAGATGGCAAGCAAAAATGCCAGGGCGATTAATATTCTGCCTCTGCCTATTCTCACTTATTCTTCACCGATGAATTGAAAGATGATCCGCCTTGTACGCTTCCTGTTATCGAAATCCAGGAATACAACCTGCTGCCATGTCCCCAGGAAAAACTCCCCGTTAACAAATGGCACCGTGAGCGATGACTTATAAAGTGATGACCGTAGATGCGAATGCCCGTTCCCGTCGCCCCAGGTCTCATTATGATGGTAATTCTTGAATTGAGGTATAATCTCATCGAGGAATTTAGGTACATCCTTTATCAACCCCGGCTCATACTCCATCGTAGTGATTGCCGACGTCGACCCCACCGAAAACACTGTACAGTTTCCTTCCCGCAGTCCGCTTTCTCTCAGGAGCTCTATCATATCCTCGGTGAGGTTCACTATCTCACAATTTCCCTTCGTCTGTTTAATTATTTCCCTAGTGATTATTTTCATTTCCTGTCTTTGTAGTAGTTTAGAATGATGTTAATGCCCTTCAATACCAGGTCCCGGTCTGTTGCATCTATTACATCCGTATGCTCTGAAACATACTCCGACAATCCACCCGTGCAGATCACATACAATGACTTATGCTTTTTCTTCAGTTCGTTCACCGCCCTCTCCAGGTAAAACAACGTCTGCTGTGTAGTCCCGGACGAAATACTGTCCCTTGTATTATCGAATATTATCTCATTTTCGAATTTCACCCCGGTCTTTGGCAGGGGAGTACTGCTCGAAAGGCTGTTGAGACCCGTTTGTATTCCGGGTACTATCGCGCCTCCTATGAATTCACCATTGATAACCAGGTTTAATGTCGTAGCTGTTCCCAGGTCTATTACCAGCATCTGTTCCTTCCCGAATATTTTCTGCGCCGCGTTTATCGATGCCACCCTGTCATTACCCAGCTTATTTTGATAATTTATCTTTACATACGGCGATGTCCTGTTCTCAATGAATAGCGCGTTGAGCTTTTTGAATTTATCCTTTAATATCTTCTTTAGCACGGGGTTGGTCACTGCTATCCCGATGCCCGTCACCTCGCCGGGTTTAATGTATTCCGTAGAGTAGCTTCTGAATATCTTATTGAGGTCTTCCCGGAAATTCTCCTTCCGGTAAGCGTAATGTTTTTTACGGTAAAGCTCGTCGTCGCTCCGGGAGAGAGCGAGCTTGATGTTGGAATTGCCTGTATCGATGAGTAAGTTCATAAGCTTTACAAAAAAAGCGCAAGAGTCATACCCTTACGCTTTTTATATGCTGAATAAAACTCGTTTTGCTAAAGTGTAAATTCAATTCCCGCTGTCAGATACCATCCGGAGATGTTTCCTGCAGGCTGTACGTCACTTACTATGATCTTGTACTTTCCGTCGAATATCAAATTGTAGCTGTCACCAATGTCATAAAGCCTTAATCCGCCGCCAACAGCCAGACCTACCTTGGTCACGTTATCGACCTTATTATCGTAAAATTGACACCTATTCCGCCGTCCACGTATGGCTCGAGTTTCCTGTCATTGGATAGTCTGAGCCTGGCAAGTCCA
>JAEYVS010000229.1 GCA_023429265.1 Bacteroidota bacterium
TGGGCAAAGGCGGCAGGGGAGCTGGACTGGTTTAAAAAGTGGAACAAGGTGCTGGAATGGAAAGCCCCTCATTCGAAGTGGTTCGTGGGCGGGAAGCTGAATATGTCATACAATTGCCTGGATAGGCACGTTAATAGTTCTCGGAGGAATAAAGTCGCATTGTTTTTTGAGGGAGAGCCGGGCGATACCCAGACACTTACATATCATCAGCTTTACATAGAGGTAAATAAGTTCGCGAACGTGCTGAAGAAGAACGGTATTAAGAAGGGTGACAGGGTCTGCATATATCTGCCGATGATCCCCGAGGCAGTCATTGCGATGCTAGCTTGCACGAGGATCGGGGCGGTGCATTCGATCGTCTTCGGAGGGTTCTCCTCCCAGGCTTTGATCGACAGAATAAATGACGCAAAAGCAAAGATGGTTATTACTGCAGACGGAGGACACAGGCGGGGGACTATCATCGATCTAAAAGTTAATGTGGATGCAGCTTTGATCAATTGCCCTACAGTTAAAAAAGTAATCGTAGTGAACCGCGCGGGTAATGAAGTGAAAATGCAGGAGGACCGCGACGTCTGGTATTATAATGAAATGAAAGATGCAAAGGAATATTGTAAGCCTGAGGAGCTGGACTCGGAGCATCCGCTGTACATTTTATATACGAGCGGTACGACAGGGAAGCCAAAGGGGATACTTCATACTACCGGAGGGTATTCCGTTCAGACATATCTCACGACTAAGTATGTTTTTGACATGAAGGATGAAGACGTTTATTGGTGTACCGCGGATATCGGCTGGGTGACAGGACACAGCTATGTTACATACGGACCGCTGCAGAATGGAGCGACGATTGTAATTTATGAGGGTGCACCAAATTATCCGAACCCGGACAGGTTCTGGCATATAATAGATAAGTACAAGGTAAGCATATTCTATACAGCTCCCACAGCAATAAGAGCATTCATAAAGTGGGGAGTACAATGGCTGAAGGGTAAAGACCTCAGTTCGCTGAGACTGCTGGGTACTGTCGGTGAACCGATAAACCCGGAAGCCTGGATGTGGTACTATGATAAGATCGGAAAGAAGAAATGTCCGATAGTGGATACCTGGTGGCAGACCGAGACGGGCGCAATTATGATCTCGCCGCTTCCGGGAGCTACACCCTGCGTGCCGGGTTCTGCTACACTGCCATTTTTTGGGATAAAGCCGGAGGTAGTGGATAAGAGCGGTAAGGCTGTACCGAAAGGAGCAGGCGGATTTCTAATAATGCGTACTCCGTGGCCGGGGATGCTGAGAACAATTTATGGTGATGATACACGTTATAAGAAACAATACTGGTCGGAATTCCCAGGATATTATTTCACGGGAGACGGAGCGAGGTGTGATAAGGACGGATATTACTGGGTGATGGGGCGCGTGGATGACGTTATTAATGTGAGCGGTCACAGGCTTGGTACTGCAGAAATAGAATCTGCACTGGTAGCTCATCCTTATGTGGCGGAAGCAGCTATAGTAGCTAAACCGGATGAAATAAAAGGGAGCTCGATCTATGCTTTTGTCACTCTTGAGGGAAGCCATTCACCGTCGGAAGACCTGAAGGAGGAACTTAAGAAATGGGTAACAAAAGAGATTGGAGCGCTCGCAAGGCCTGATGAATTAAGATTTACGGATATGCTGCCGAAGACCAGGAGCGGAAAGATCATGCGACGGCTGCTCAGGGAACTAGCACAGAGCGGGGAAGTTAAAGGAGATGTAACAACACTGGAAGATTTTACCGTACTGGAGAGACTGAGAGCTCAGGAAGAGGAAGAGTGACTTATTTAATCTTCAATCTTCAATCTTCAATCTTCAATGTTCAATGTTCAATATTTTATAATGACTGATTTAAAGACAGCCACGAATTAACACGAATTTCCTCTAATTAGAAAAATTAAGTAGAGGGAATTATCACAGATTAATTCTAACTTTTACGAATTAAGATGATAAAGTATTATTCTTCTGTTTGTGATTAGGATTATTAAATTATTCTCTCCTGCCGAAAGGCGGACCATAGGCATGAGGGGAATCTTGTTCAAGTTAATAAAATATAATATGACCAAATACTTCATATTCCTCATTCTTTTGATCACAGGAGTCGCACATTCGCAGGGTGCAGACTCACTTCCTTCATTTTATGGCTATGTAGGGCGTGAGATTTCTCCGGCTGTATTGAACGAAGGTAAAGTATTGAATGATTTTATCCGGGAGAATGAAGGAAAGGAAGTTATGCTGACGATATTTTTTGATAAAGACCAGGCGGCGAATTTCCTTGAATGGAAACAATTTACAGTTCACAGCGATCTGGTGGAAAAATATCCTGAAGTTGAGTATAGAATACATACTGATGCTGATGGAGACCACTACGTTTTTGATCCGGAGCTAAATTCCCTTGAAGGAAAATTTAAGATTGATAGAGTTGTTTTAATGAGGAGCCTGGTTGTGAGTGTTGCATTGAAGCAGGTTGAAAAATAGTTTTTAGAGTTTGAGAGTTTTAAAGGAGAAAGACTTAGCCACGAATTGACACGAATTTTCTCGAATTACACAAATTAAAAATGTTAAATGGAATTTTCACGGATTTAATCTAATTTTACGAATTGATATGAGAAAAATCTTGTTTTTGGTTTTTGTTTTGTCTGCGGGGATTGTGAATGCGCAGGATGTAATTCCTGAGTTTACGGGGTATGTCGGCGCACCGACCGATGAAACGGACAACCTCTATGCGAGATTCAATGACTTTATGCTTAATAACGAGGGAAATGTAATATACCTGAATGTGACACTCGACAGTGACCAGCACGAGGCTTTGAAGGACCCCACGGAGGATTTTTATTTTTTTGCGGTGTATGGTGATTACCCTGACAAGCTGTCGGGGAATGAATACCATTTTATGAAATCCAAAACCCCTGCTAGCTGGTCTTTCAATACCGATGAGAACGTGGTGGAAGGGTACTTCAGGGTAGAAAACATATCCGGTCCGCAGAATGGTTTATTTGCAATTGAGATGGTAAGAGTAAAGAAAGTGGAGTAAAGTCTATAGAGTTTGTAGAGTTTGTAGAGTTTGTAGAGTTTGTAGAGTTTGTAGAGTTTGTAGAGTTTATAGAGTTTATAGAGTTTATAGAGTTAGTAGAGTATATAGAGTTAGTAGAGTATATAGGAACCCGTTGATGCGGGTTTTTTTGTCCTTTTTACTGGTTTTATATTGAGGGCGGAAATGATTAATTTATGTTTTTGGAATTAACTTACGAAGAATGAAGACGATAAAAATCATTTTGGCGGGGATTGCAGTATTTGTAGGGGCTAATGCAGTGCTGGCGGATTCGCCTATAACTTCGACACCATTTTTCCAGGCGTATTATGACGGGGCAATAGTAACGTATGCCGCAGGTAAGAAAGTTATGGATAAAACCATTGCAGATTACCTGTCTAATGATAACAACCCGATCGATGTAAGAATGGCAGTGATAAATGCAATGGGGTGGGATATCGCCGGAAGAAACAATACAGAATTATTCCTGACGCAGGTATATGCCGGCAAGGAAACATTCGATATGGACGATCTGACCCCCGGTCAGAAGCTCGTAGTAGGATATATGACCATTATGGATGATTATTTTAAGCCTGAAGCAGGTCTCCCGTACATTGAGGCAGCGCTTAAGGATATGCCGAACAGCAAAACCGCTCATATTATATATGCCCTGGCAAAAGGTCAGCAGGTGATGGGAACTGATTTCTGCGAAGTATGGAAGGTCTATGATTCAAATGTTAATAAATCAGGGTTGAATAGCGATTTCAGCCTGTCAGGTGAGATTTTGGTGGCTGATTACATTAATATCTATAAGGAGTCGTGTAACTAATGGGAGATGTATCCAGAGATGTTTTTATTGTAGATGGTATCCGTACTGCCATAGGTAAATTTTCCGGAACATTATCGAGTGTAAGGCCTGATGACATGGCTGCACATTTAATAAAGGAAATTGTTATAAGAAATTTTGATGGTATTCCCAAAGACGAGATAGAAGATGTTATTCTTGGAAATGCAAACGGAGCAGGTGAAGAAAACAGGAATGTCGGTAGAATGGCAGCACTTCTTGCGGAGCTCCCCATTACGGTAGGAGGCGCAACTGTTAACAGGCTTTGTGCATCAGGTATGCAGGCGTTTGTAGACGGTGTAAGAGGAATCAGGAATGTCGAAGGTGAATGCTATATCGTCGGCGGTGTGGAATCAATGACGAGAGCCCCGTTTGTTCTGGCAAAGAATGCCGCGCCTTTTGGGAGGAATGTGGAGATGTATGATACTACGATAGGATGGAGGTTTACCAATCCAAAGCTGGCTAAGATGTATCATCCTTATTCAATGGGTGAGACTGCTGAGAATGTAGCTGAGAAGTATAATATTACGAGGGAAAGGCAGGATGAATTTGCTTATAATTCTCAGAAAAAAGCAGGTGAAGCGATTAGTAGTGGTAAATTCAATAATGAAATTGTTGGGATCGAGATAAAGCAGAAAAAGGACACAATTATATTTGACAAAGATGAATTCGCGAGACCTGATACTACAATGGAGGCACTTACAAAACTGAAGCCAGCATTCAGAGAGAATGGAACGGTTACGGCAGGAAATTCCAGCGGAATAAACGACGGCGCAAGTATGATGATGATTGCTTCAGAAGATTTCGTAAAGAAGCATAATTTAAAACCAAGAGCGAGGTACGTTTCTTCTGCTATTGCAGGTGTCGACCCTGCTTGCATGGGCATCGGACCTGTTCCAGCCACTAAGAAAGCTCTTGAAAGAGCCGGATTAAGTATAAGTGATATCGATATGATAGAATTGAATGAGGCATTCGCGGCTCAGAGTCTTGCCTGTATCGATGAGCTGGGATTGAATCCTGACATAATAAATGTAAATGGCGGGGCAATCGCCCTTGGCCATCCACTCGGAAGCAGCGGAGCAAGGATAATCATAACTTTGCTAAACGAACTGGAAAAGCAGGGAAAGAGCAAAGGACTGGCAACGATGTGCATAGGAGTTGGACAGGGAATGGCTTCCATCATAGAAAGAGTATAACGGGTAATAATACAATAATAGGTTGAGCTTACCAAATCAACTTTCAATATTAAGGATAATTCTTGCGCCTGTATTTCTTTTCTTCTTTATGTCTTATGATAAAGATATGATGCTGATAGGCTTTGGAGTTTATATGCTGGCATCATTTACTGATTGGTATGACGGATGGCACGCAAGAAGATTTGGACAGGTAACGCGGTGGGGAATATTTCTCGATCCATTCGCGGACAAAGTGCTGACTTCGTTCGCTTTTGTGCTATTTTATATGAAAGGCATAATGCCCTTATGGATGGTTATTACGATTGTAGTAAGGGATATATTCATAACAGTGCTAAGGTCTTACCACGAAGCAAGAGGGTTTACCATGAAAACATCAATGATTGCAAAAGCTAAGACTTTTTTCCAGATGAGCTATATATTTCTTGTGCTGGGGATTTTGGTGTTTTCGATACTTGACATAGATGTAGATTTCTCAAATGACCTTATCACATTCCTTTATTCCGATCTGAATTACATTATTATGATGTTTATAACGGGTATTACCCTCTACACCGGTGTATCATATTTTTTTGAAAAGAAACGAACAGAGCAGATAGATGGCGATTATTAAAAGAAAAAAGATCATTAATCCAGATCACAAGGTAGATGGCTTTAGTGAGTTATTCTCATCTGTTCTTTTGATAGGGCACATACCTGTCGCAAGCGGTACATTTGGCACGGCAGCCGGAATGATATTCTTCTTATTTGATCCCTTCAATACTTATTTATTTTTGGTTCCAATGATAATTGTTTGTTTTATTGTAGGAGTCATTACTTCAAACCGGATGCGAGAAAGATATGGGCACGATCCTTCCGTTGTGGTCATTGATGAGGTGGTAGGAGTGTGGGTTGCAATGTTATTTGTAATTCCAATGATGAATTTTGTTGATTTTTACATTCAATGTCTGATATTGGGGATAGTTTTTATAACATTCAGATTCTTTGACATAATTAAGGTCTGGCCTTCGAATTACTTTGACAGAAAAGATAATGGATACGGAATAATGATGGACGATGTAATTGCCGGGCTTTACGCGGGTGTATTTTCATTTATTATAACAGATGTCATCCTTCTTGGAATAATTATTGTAGGATTGGGAGACAAGGCGTTATGAGGTCAAAAGTAATTTCGGTCGGTGATGAGATACTGATCGGGCAGATAGTAAATTCCAATGCAGCATTTATCGGGGATAAGTTATTCCAGACCGGCATACCAGTAGAAAGAATGGTGACCATAGCAGACGATGAGCAGGCGCTATTTGATGAGCTGTCGGATTCAATGGCTAATTTTGATGTCACTATCATCACAGGCGGACTGGGACCAACTCACGATGACCTTACTAAACCAATTCTTGTAAAGTTTTTTGATGATGAACTGGTTTTTGATGAAGACGTTATGAAAGATGTGGAACACATTTTTAAAGGCAGGGGAATCGAAATGCCGGCAATGAACAGGGAACAGGCTATGGTTCCAAAAACCTGTAATGTGATCAGAAACAAGAATGGTACAGCACCTGGTATGTGGCTTGAAAAAGAAGGTAAGATTATTGTTTCACTTCCGGGTGTCCCGTACGAAATGATTGCTATGATGAATGAATATGTCATACCCCACCTCACTGAATATTTTAAAAACAAAATAGATTATGTAATGAGGTACAGGACTATCCTTACGACGGGGATAGGCGAATCTTCATTGTATGAAAAGGTTGGAGATTTGAAGAATGTATTGAATGGCGGAAAGCTGGCATATCTTCCTTCCCCTTCAGGAGTCAGGATGAGAGTGCAGATAAAAGCTGAGAATGATGCCGAGGCTGAAACACTTCTTGACAAAATTGAAAACATCGTAAGGGATAAGGCAGGTGAATTTATTTTTGGTGTTGGTGATGACAGGCTGGAAACGAAGCTGGGTGAATCTCTTAAAAAGAAAAAACTAAATCTTGCCGTAGCAGAGTCCTGTACAGGTGGGATGATATCATCGACGATTGTGGCTATTCCGGGTAGTTCGGATTA
>JAEYVS010000244.1 GCA_023429265.1 Bacteroidota bacterium
ACTACATTACATCGACCGAGCCGGAATCGATCCAGCGTATCCTCCTGCAGAATATGAATCAACATTCGGAAAACTTCGAGTACGAGGAGGCAGCATTCATACGGGACAGGCTAAAGGACATTCAGAAAGTGCTCAGCTATCAAAAGGTCATCACGTCCGCCATTAATAACAAAAAGATAATCATCAAATGCGACGACAGGCGCGCGCGCGAGGTCTTCTTCATTCATAACGGGAAACTGGTGCACACGTACACACTCAGAAAAAACGACGAAGCCGATCAGCGTGACCTGGTAGGGGAGATCACCGAAACCACGGACTATCTCTTCTTCTCGATCAGCAAATACGCCCGGCACAAATACAACGCCGAGGAGCTCGATGAGATAAAGGTAATCTCTAACTGGCTCGCTCTCAACCGCGACCGAAACCGCGTGATGGAGATCACCGACCATCACACCCAAAAAGACATTGTAAATTTTGTCTTCAGTTGATTTCCAGGTACCTGCACGGGAATCTTTGTTCCATATCCATTATCTTAGAATTAAGTTCTCTCCATCGGAGGGATGCAATAGCGCTTCAATGATTTTGTTTTTCTACTGACAATTATAATTTGAATTTATGAAGGAAAAGAGGGAAATTTTGGTTTTGTCATTCCCGCGAAAGCGGGAATCCAGAGCAATGAATTCAGTGCGTGTAAACAGACTGATACCCTATCATAACTTTTAGCGTGTAGAATGACGCAACCAAATATGTAATTTTGGAACGAGGGTGTTGGAAAGTGATATGTATTCAGTTAATAGACGTTTCCTCGTGTGTCTATAATTTTTATGAATGCCATGATGGAATCCCCTTGTGATACTTCAAATACAATTCTTATATTGCCTTTTCTTATTCTAAAATGATTAATGTATTGACCTTTCATTCTTTTCAGGTCAATATTTATAATTTCACTTTTGAAAAGTGTCTTTAATGCTTTCAATATGAGATCATCACATTGTTCTTCTGAAATTAAGGAGGTGTTTTTAGAAAGAAATTTATAAGCTCTTTTACTGTAGCTTATTTTTACTTTCATATCTGTTTATCTTTGGAGTGAGCTTCATATCTTGTTTCCGGGTCATGGAGAATTTCTTCAATCTCCTTTTGCTCCGGATCGCTTACAAATTCTCCAACAATGGTAGTATCTTCAATTATCTGGATGCTGTCTTTGGGTATGATTTCAAAAAAAGACCTCATCTTGTCATAAATTGAATCTGAAATTAGTAAAGTTAACTTTTTCATATTATAAAATATCTTTTAAATACTTATTATTCAATCCCATCCAAAGTTATGACGCTCAGAAAATGAATAAGGGAAAAAGTCACTGTTTGTCCTTATTCATCGGGTTAAAGTTGCTCCATATCGTCTTTGCGTCTTTGCGGTAAAATTATTTACATCAGGCTCAGATCCGATTCGGGGTCTTCGTACATATCCGTGTGGATGATGTATTCTTCGACGGGTTCGCCGCCGATGAGGTGCTCTTGAATTATTTTTTCGAGGACTTTTGGTGTGCAGGAGTGGTACCACGTGCCTTCAGGATATACCACAGCGACGGGACCTTTCATACAGAGGCGGAGACAGTTGGCTTTTGTGCGGAAGATGCCTTTTTCGTCGAGCCCGAGCTCTTTGATCCTGCTTTTGAGATAATCCCAGGATTCGAGGCCTTCCTTCATACTGCAGCATTTGGCTTTGGATTGGTCGGCGCAGAGAAAAATGTGCCGTTTTATCTTATCTATGTTGAGCTCTTTGGCTTTTTTGACGAGATGCTTCTTGCTCATTTATTCCGCTTCTACTTTTCCTGAGAATTGCTTTCCTCTCATTGTATGCCTTTTCTGAGCTGAGAGTATCATTTTTCTTAACCTTATGTTTTTCGGGGTAACCTCCACGAGTTCATCGTCTTTGATGAAGTCTATGGCTCTTTCAAGCGTCATAGGAGTAACCGGTGTCAGCATAATGCTGTCGTCTTTTCCGGATGCGCGCATATTCGTCAGCTTCTTTCCTTTACAGGGGTTTACGTCGAGGTCATTGTCGCGGTTGTGTTCGCCTACTATCATACCTTCATACACGAGCTCATTGGGAACTGTGAATAGTATTCCGCGCGGCTCGAGATTGTACAGAGCGTACGATAGGGCTTCACCCTGCCTGTCGGAAACAAGCGATCCCGTTAGACGGGTAGGGAAGTCTCCCCTGTACTCTTCGTACCCCTGGAGATATGAGTTCATAATCCCGGTTCCGCGGGTGTCGGTGAGGAATTCATTCCTGTATCCGATGAGCGACCTGGACGGGATGGAAAATTCAAGCCTTACCCTGCCGGTTCCGTGATTTACGAGGTTGATCATTCTGCCTTTGCGTTTTGAGAGCTTCTCGGAAACTATTCCAACGAAGCTTTCATCACAGTCTATGAATAAGTGTTCTATTGGTTCGTGTATCTTTCCATCGACCCTGCGGTTAATGACCTTGGGTCTTCCCACGCTTAGTTCAAAGCCTTCGCGGCGCATCGTTTCTATTAGTATGACCATCTGGAATTCTCCCCGTCCTTTTACGACAAACGAATCCCCGTCTCCGGAGTCTTCTACTTTAAGTGCGACATTGCTTAATGTTTCACGGTTCAATCTTTCACGGATCTTGTTTGATTGAACGATCTTACCTTCACGTCCAGATAGAGGTGATGTATTTATGGAGAATAGCATCGATATTGTGGGTTCATCCACGGCAATACGTTTGAGTGCTTTGGGATTTTCACGCGTGGTGATGGTGTCACCGATGTGTACCTCCTCGATTCCGGAAAGGATAACGATGTCTCCGGGACTGATCTCTTCTACTTCAGCGAAATTTACTCCGTCATAAACCTGCAGTTTAGTAACTTTCAGGGGTAATACCTGTTCCTCTTCGTTTATTCGGGCAAGTTCTTCGTTCTTTCGGGCAGAGCCGTTTGAAACTTTTCCTATGGCGAGCCTGCCGAGGAAGTCGGAATAATCAAGGTCTGCTACGAGCATCTGGAATGGCTGTTCCGGGTCATAAGCAGGTGGAGGTATTTCGCTGACAATGGCTTCGAAGAGCGGCGCAAGATCTTTACCCTGCTCCTCGAGTGTATTCTGAGCAATCCCTTCTTTTCCGATGGCGTACAGCACGGGAAATTCTATCTGGTCTTCGGTTGCATCGAGGTCGATAAACAGGTCATATACTTCATTCAATACTTCCTGCGCGCGGGCATCTTTTCTGTCTATTTTATTTACTACTACTATAATCTTTAAACCGTTTTCGAGAGCTTTTCTGAGTACGAATCGGGTCTGGGGGAGTGGTCCTTCGGAAGCGTCCACGAGGAGTATGACACCGTCTACCATCATTAATGCCCGTTCTACTTCACCGCCGAAATCGGCGTGGCCGGGAGTATCGAGAATGTTAATTTTTACGTCACCGTACTGCACCGAGCAGTTTTTCGCGGAGATTGTAATTCCTCTTTCGCGCTCGAGGTCCATATTATCCATCACGCGGTCCTGAACTTCCTGATTCGCGCGGAAAGTGCCGCTTTGTCTGAATAAGTGATCTACAAGTGTAGTCTTGACGTGGTCAACGTGCGCTATTATCGCGATATTCCTGAGCTTGTTATTATGTGATAATTCCTTCATTATGATATTTTTGTCCAAAATTATGATAACTTACAAGATAGGAAATATGATTTGCAAATGTAAGGAAAAAGGCGAGTGAATATATACCAAATCCAGGTTATTCATGGTATAATGTGATTAGAGCCGTAGAATATGCCCATTAAATTAAAACAGCGGATAAAGTTACGAGGCTTCGAGTGTTTCTCAGATTTATCGGAGAACGGAGAAAAACTGTCTGAGGGAGGTCTTATTCCGCTTTAGCGGAATTCGACCGAGTTTTTTTCTCCGAACGAAGAACGCAAGTAACTTAGCTGTTTTAATTTTTAGGGCTGCCTTTTGCTTCTTTTGGGCAGGCAAAAGAAGCCGTCGGAGACAATATATATTTCATACGTATTAAAACCAATTTGTGAAAAATAGTGGCTCAAATTCCGATTAATTCGTGAGAGTTAATAGTCCATTGCTGAAATCATATCAAATCCTCTCCGACGGTCTAGGACTCGCCCGAGGGGTAGGAGGTACCGGTATTAACCTTTTGCAATATTTTCTTAGTTGTCTTTTACCACTTCTACCAAACCATTCGTAAATAATTCGTGTTCTCGTGTAATCAGTGGCTGGAATATTCTATAAATGAGATTTTCCGCCATTGTTGGGGTTATAGCGAAGCATCACCAACAATAAAGTTTAAATGGATTAGGAATTTCATTTAATATTAATTCTAAAATTGCTTAATTTACAAATAATAAATATATCTTATGCTTGAAAGCTATATCCCAATATTCTTAATAATCCTCATTTCGCTGCTTTTCGCGGTGGTGAACATCAATTTTTCCTCGTGGTTCGGACCGAGCCGCCCGAATAAGGAAAAGTTATCTACGTATGAGAGCGGTGTCGAACCTATAGGAAACGCGAGAGACAGATTTTCTGTTAAGTATTATATGGTAGCGGTAAGCTTCATTGTATTCGACATCGAGGTGGTGTTTTTGTATCCCTGGGCAGTGTCGTTCATCCATATGCCGCGACCTGAGATGATTTATTCATTTATCATCGGATTCATATTTATCGTTATTTTGACGGTAGGACTAATATACGAGTATAAAAAAGGAGTATTGAAATGGGATTAGAAGATGTTTTAACGAAAGAGGGATTTCTTACATCTAAGATAGACGCTTTATTCAAGTGGTCTCAGAAAAACGCGTTATGGCCTATGCCGATGGGCATATCCTGCTGCGCTATCGAGATGATGGCATTTGCAGGACCGAGATATGACGTGGCGAGATTCGGGAGTGAGGCATTCAGATTTTCACCCAGGCAGTCTGACCTGATGATAGTAGCCGGTACGGTAACGTATAAAATGGCTAAAGTAGTAAGGAAAATTTACGACCAGATGCCGGATCCTAAATGGGTGATCGCGATGGGAGCCTGTACCTCAAGCGGCGGAATGTACAGGAGCTATTCGGTGGTGCAGGGAATAGACCAGTTTTTACCCGTAGATGCCTATGTAGCCGGATGCCCGCCAAGACCGGATAATCTTTTGAACGCATTAATGAAGATTCAGGATAAGATCCAAAACGGTAAATTTGAGGGTGTAGCCCCTAAAAGGCTTGAATTAAACTAAATTTAGATTTTGTCATATTTCAGGGGAATAGAGGATTTCTATTCCCTTTTTTTTTATAAAATTTAGAGTAATATTACTACACAATGTAAAAATTGGCGTTAATTTAATGTTTATTTAAGTATCTAATGTTAAATTTACGTAAAATATTATAAAAACATAAAAAATCGGAGGAGGATCATTCTATGAAAAAACTATTACCTCTTTTATTTGTAGTCTTTGTTTCATTTGGAAGTATGTCTGGGAATGCTCAAATTTTTGAGGATTTCGAAAGTTCGGATTCTACTTTGCCTGCAGGTTGGACAAAAGTTAATAATGCCGCCTTTCCAATCATGGTGGATCCTGATGTAAACTGGACTGTAAGAGATTCAGGTTCATATGCACCGGGATTGGCATCGGCTTTTACTCAGTCACACAATAGTCTCAGGTCTGTTGGAGTAAGCTGGTGGGCATCAATAGACACATCAGGTGGCCCGGGTGGTATTGCAGATTGCTGGTTAATAACTCCAAGGTTTACACCTTCCACTGATAACTGGAAAATAACATTTTGGGCCTCAGGTGGTAGTGCTTCTTATGCGGACAGTATGCAGGTTTGGTTAAGTCTAATTGATTCTTTGCCAAATAGTTTCACCGATTACATAGGAACCTGTGCATGGCCTACCGGTTCTACTTATGGTGCCTGGACACAATATTCATTTGACGTTCCTCCAGGTTATGTAGGTATTAACCTGTGGGTTGGTTTCAGATATTATATGGACTGTGCTGTTGACGGATTCTTTGTATATCTGGATGATGTAGAAATATCTGATCCTACATCAATAACTCAAGTTGGAAATAATTTACCTGAAAAATTTGCTTTAGGACAGAACTATCCAAATCCATTTAACCCGACTACAAAGATTAGATTTGATATCGCTAAAAATTCCAATGTATCATTAGTTATTTACAATTCATTGGGTCAGCAGGTCAAATCTCTGGTAAATGAATATAAGACAGCGGGTTATTATGAGGCTGAATTTGCTGCAGGAGATCTTCCAAGCGGAACATACTTCTACAGACTTACAACCGATAATTTTGTAGAAACCAAGAAGATGCTGCTCGTCAAATAAAAATTGAGCAGAGTAGTCCCGCTTTAACGGCGGTTATTTGTGAAGTAAGAGATAATAATCCATACCTAATTTTAAAGGTAATCCTGTGAAGAACGGGATTACCTTTTTTTATAATATCCCTCTCAATTTTGTCATTCCTGCGAAAGCAGGAATCTAGATCAATTCATTTACTGCGATGAGTAATGTAAATCCTTTGATAAAACTTAAATACGAAGAATTTTTCTCACTTTATTAATTAGTTTCTAAATCTCGTTATTTTTCTCATCTTTGTACAAAGGGGAGAAGCCGATGTTAGCGAGTGAAACAAGCGGCTATATCGGCAGAGGGGTTTATAAACGCGAAACAAGTACAGTATACTAACGAAATATCAACTAAAGTACCTAAAAAACCCCTTGACATTAAACGTAAATATTACTATATTTATTTGGTTGTAATCAGTATATGCTACGAGCAAAATTCGAACCAAATTACGAGGTTAGTTACCATTAATGAAAATTACTTATTTCAACAAAATATAATATGGCTCCTAATCGGCTAATTATTGTAAATTCAATAACGCAAAAAAAATTGCTTAAGGAATCTTCCTTTAGTATCTTCTTGAAAAAACAACCCCTGATTTCGGCTCATCATACAGATTTTGATAAGATATTGAAAATTCAATTATGACTTCCAAAACTATTTTATTGTGATTTCCTGTCACAAGACATAATCCCGAACGTGATTAAGAATTAAGGATTTCCCGTTTTTTGTTATTTAAAATGAATAATATATTGTTTAATTTGATTAATAAGTAATTCCAAATACTCGCAATAATAATCACTTAATGACCGAAGAAAGATTTAACTCCATAAAAAACAATCTCAGGGATTTTGACCTTGCCTACGGAAATGTAAACGGCACCCACGATATCACGATCAAAAAGGAAGATGTATTAAAGGTCGGGAATCTGCTGTATAATGAGTGCGGGATGGACTGGATGGTGGATGCAGTCAGCGTCGACAGGTATAAGAAACAGGACAGGTATGAAATGGTCTATAATCTCCGTTCCACGAAACACAGGGACAGGTTATTCATCAGGATAAAGCTCGACAGTAAGGAGCCGCAAATGGAAACATTGTCCGGGATATGGGAGTCAGCTAACTGGTACGAAAGAGAAGCATATGATATGATGGGAATTACTTTTTTAAATCATCCGGACCCAAGGAGAATGTATATGCCTGAGGATTATGAATACTATCCTCTAAGGAAAGAGTTTCCTCTGATGGGAATTCCCGGGTCGATACCTCTACCGAATAAATAATTGTTTTAATATATGTCACAGGATATAAGAGAAAGATTACTTGAACAAGACCCTTCGATAAAACGCACTAAGATACTCGAAGCATTAGAGTCAGAGGATATGAGCGTCCAGTTCGAGGACGCGCTTGATAATGAGATGGTCCTTAATATGGGACCGCAGCATCCGGCAACTCACGGCGTATTGAGGTTATTACTCAAGCTCGATGGTGAGACAGTGGTAAAATGCATCCCTGAACTCGGATATCTCCACAGGGGATATGAAAAGCTGGCTGAGGCATCCACATATCACGAATTCATACCGCATACAGACAGATTGGATTATCTCCAGCCGATGGCTAATAACGTTGGCTATGCGATGGCTGTAGAAAAGCTGATACATCTGGAAATCCCTGAAAGAGGCCAGTACATCAGAGTTATCATAGCAGAACTGGCAAGGATACAGGCGCATTTGCTGGCTATTGGAGCTCTTTATATCGACCTTGGAGCGATCACCCCATTTCTATGGGCTATCAGAGAAAGAGAAAAGATACTTGATATTTATGACCTGATCTGCGGAGCGAGATTCACTACGTCTTATACAAGGATAGGCGGCGTGTCGCAGGATGTTAGCGACAATGCAATCTCATCGATAAAAAGATTCATTAAGGAATTTTACGGCAACCTGCAGGAATGCAGAGACCTGATGGACAGGAACAAGATATTTATTGTAAGATGCGAAGGTGTTGGTCATATGTCCGGAGAAGACTGCATAAAGCTTGGCTTGACCGGACCATTGATTAGGGCAGCCGGGTATGACATCGATTTAAGAAAAGACGACCCATATCTTACATATGACAGGCTGGATTTTGACGTGCCCGTGTACCATTCAAGTGACTCACTATCGCGGTATTATGTTAGGGTTGAAGAAATGATTCAGTCTGCGAGAATAATCGAACAATGCATAGAGAAGATGAAGCCGGGTCCGGTGAACTCTCTGAATCCCAAGAAGGTGCTTCCAAAGAAGCAGAGAGTTTACACCAAGATGGAAGAGCTCATACACGATTTTATGCTGATAAACTTCGGAGTAAATCCTCCGGTAGGGGAATCATATTCAGCGATAGAATCATCCAAAGGAGAATTAGGATTTTACATAATCAGCGACGGTTCAGGGCATCCGTGGAGACTAAAGATCAGGAGCCCGAGTTTCTCGAACCTCCAGGGACTTGGACCAATGATGACAGGATGCTTCATTGCTGATACGGTCGTAATAATCGGAAGCGTGGATCCTGTTATGGGTGAAGCGGATAAATAATTTTATTATATGAGTAACGAAATCACAAATCATTTATTTGACGAGGCAGAACTGAGAGAAGTAGACAGGATACTGGCTCAATTTCCCGAGAAGATGGCAGGGACACTTCCTCTTCTCTGGATGATACAGGAAAAATACGGATGGATATCCACTGAGTCGATGGAATATGTAGGTCAGCTATGTGAGGTCCCGTATGATCACGTGCTGGGGGTGGTAACTTTTTACACAATGTATAATCAAAAACCTGTTGGTAAAGTGCATCTCCAGATATGCACCAATGTTTCGTGCATGCTCAGAGGAGCCGACAGGATATTCGATCATATTTCGAATAAGCATAACATTAAGAATAAACAAACAACCCCGGACGGTGTTTACACTATTGAGAGGGTCGAGTGCCTGGGCAGCTGCGCAACAGCACCAATGATGCAGGTGAATAACAAGGAGTTTTATGAGAATCTGGACCTGAATAAGATCGATGAATTGCTCGAAGAATTAAAGCAGAAGTATTCAAATTAACAGCAAAATGGTAAAAGTAATATTAAAAGACATACCCGATCTCGATAAGCTCGACGTTTACGTAAATAACGGCGGTTTTACAGCTTTAAAAAAGAGTGTAACCGAAATGAGCCCGGATGATGTGATAGAAGTTGTGAAGAAGTCGAATCTCAGAGGCAGGGGCGGCGCGTGTTTCCCTACGGGTCTCAAGTGGAGCTTTATGCCGAAGGGCAATGAGCAGCCGAAATTCCTTTGCTGTAACGGTGATGAAAGCGAACCCGGAAGTTTTAAAGATAGAGAGATATTTGAAAAGAATCCGTTACAATTCATAGAAGGATCACTAATAGCTGCATACGCGATAGGCGCGAAGGCAGTGTATGTTTACATTCGGGGTGAGTACTGGAAATGGATAAACATAATGAACGAAGCGATACGCGAATGCTATGTGAAGGGATATCTTGGTGATAACATTATGGGTACGGGATTTAACTGTGATATGTACCTGTATAAAGGCGCGGGAGCATATATCTGCGGTGAAGAGTCCGCAATGATGAATTCACTCGAAGGTAAAAGAGGCTATCCGAGGATCAAACCTCCATTCCCGGCTCAAAAGGGAGTATGGGGATATCCCACTACGATCAATAACATTGAAACGCTGGCGTGTGTACCGGAAATAATCAACAAAGGCGCGGAGTGGTTCGCCGGAATAGGAAATCCAAAGCATCCGGGAACACTATTGTATGGTGTGAGCGGACACGTTAATAAACCCGGAGTGTATGAGCTTCCTTCAGGTACCCCGCTAATGACCATAATCAATGATTACGCTGGCGGCGTGCTGAACGGGAAAAAGATAAAGAT
This sequence comes from Bacteroidota bacterium, assembly GCA_023429265.1. Taxonomy (GTDB): domain Bacteria; phylum Bacteroidota; class Ignavibacteria; order Tepidaquicellales; family Tepidaquicellaceae; genus JAEYVS01. The sequence goes on from JAEYVS010000244.1 coordinate 10,306, forward strand.
GGTGATCCCTGGTGGGACATCGATGCCGCCATTGACAGCTGCAGAGTGTGAAAACATTAATATGGATAATGAGAGCCTGAAGGAAATAGGCTCCGCAATCGGTACGGGCGGGATCATCGTAATGGATGAAGATACCGACCTGGTGCAGGTACTCACCAGGATAACGCATTTTTATTACCACGAGTCGTGCGGACAGTGTACTCCCTGCAGAGAAGGCTGCGGCTGGATGCTAAGGGTACTGGAAAGGATAGAAGCCGGTCTGGGCAGGCAGAGCGACCTGGATCTGCTGGTTTCCGTGGCAAAGAATATCGAAGGTAATACAATCTGCGCGCTTGGAGAGGCTGCTGCGTGGCCTGTGAAGTTTACGATCACTAAGTTTTTAGATGATTTTAAAGCGGCGATACCGGCTGATGAGTCAGCACTTCCTGAGATGAATAAAGTACACGCTCTAAGGAAATCACCACAGTACGAGGTTTTGAATAACAATAAAGAGCAGGAGATAGTGGAAGGATTAATTGGTAAGGTGAGAGAGGACGTAAAGGAAAAGAGAAGCGCAATGTAAATTTACAAAGTTTGTTAGTAATAAAAAAGCCCCGCTTGAATTTCAACCGGGGCTTTTTGTTTGAATAAACTTTAGATTATCTTTTTTCGAGTTTTACTTTCAGGGTGGTTTCTACTCCATCCCTTAGTACAACAATATCAACTTCGTCGTCCGGTTTATATTCAGCCATAGCATACATATAGTCGTAAATGCTGGTTACTTCTTTTTGTCCGAACTTTATTATAATGTCACCTGCAAGCATTCCACCTTTATCGGCGGGACCGCCTTCTTTGACTCCGGATATCTTCATTCCTTTACCTGAATAAGCATAATCGGGTATTGTGCCGACATAAATCCTGACACTGCCCATTTGACGATTCTCTTCGCTGTCTTCTTCAGCCTTCGTAAATTCCGGGGCTGTAGTTTCGTTGTCGATCTCTTTAGTTACGTCATACACGAGCTTTATTACGCCTTCAGAGCCATCGTAGTTAATCTTTTCATATGTATCTGACGGACGATGATAGTCATCGTGGGTACCTGTAAAGAAGTGAACAGCCGGAATATTCTGGGCATAAAAATTGGAGTGATCTGAGCGCCCGAAACCTGATTTTGTATATGTAATGTCGAAATTATAGGG